>NZ_CP016173.1 GCF_001676725.1 Bordetella flabilis | reverse complement strand
CGGTATGCTCCGGGCGGCAGTGAGGGGGCAAGCACCATATGGAGGTTTCGGTGGATAGTCTGCGGGCGATTTTGCGCATGGTAGTCGTTGTTCCGGCAGCGGGCAAGGCTAGGGCATCGTAACAAATTCATTTACCTTGAATCAGTTTAGCATGGATCAAAAAAACTGAACCACAGGAAAACTATCTCAGTGTCAGAAACAGCAAACGACAAAAATCTACCTAAGTGCTTGAAATTAAAAAGAAGAAATTTGGTTTGGACATATTGACGGCAGTGTACAGCAGCCTTATATTTTCGCCACCCAGCCGTAAGGGACAAGGCCTTCGTGCCAGTAGCGATGTACCCCAATTGCACACCCGTCAAAAACAGGAACTTCACCATGTCCAACTTCGATCCCAGCAAGCTGAACTCTCGCACCCCCAAGACCTCCCAGCGCGGCCCCAGGCCGGAGCGTATCTTTATGGTGGTGGACGAATACTCGACGCCCGAATCGGGGTTCCACTACGCCATCGGGCATCGCGCTGGTCATCCCGACCAAAAAATCAAGGTTCGGCTGAACACGGTCGCGGAACGGGTTGCCGACCGTCCGAACTTGAAGGAAGACGCGGTAAAGGCCCAGTACGTCACGGGCGAGAACACCCGGGACAGCATCTCGGACAAGGCCAAGGCCGGCATCAAACTAATCGCATTCGATGACTGCCGTCGTTTGGGAGAGGTTGACGGCGTGACCGAATATCGGGCGCACTGGCCGAAGACCATCGCGACGCAGCCGGATGCGGAAATCCTGACGGGCAAGGCCCATATTCGCTTGCGTGAAGCGTACGAGCGCGCGGATACGCGCTTCAAGGCGCAGGCGTATGTCGAACTGATCAAGGGCAGCGCGACGGCCACGGCCGATAACATCACCGATTTGATGTCCGAGGCGTTGACGATCAAGGACGCCCAGGGCCGCGCCCGTGACCCGTTGATGATCATGCGCGTCACGCACAAGGGCGCCGTCGTCCGCGCGCCCCGTATGTACCCCGCCACGCGTACCACGCAGGTCTTTGACCAAGCGCTGGGCGAGAACAAGGATGTCTCGCGGCCCTGCGACGCTGATCAGACGATCTCCGAATTGATGTCAGGTGTGAAGGGTCGTACCGACCTCGAAACCGCGCAGCGCGATTCGTTCCGCGCCGCCGTGGCAGCGATCAAGGGGGAGCCGGAGCCCGCGTTTTCCTCCACCGACGCGGAGGTCATCAAAGACGTGCGCAATCTGTACTGGGGAGTAAAGGAGGGGCACCTGCAGGTGGAAGTGATATCCGCCGAGAAGATCGACTTCGGCGCGGATTCCCGGAAGACCTATCTGAAGGACAAGGATCTGCCGCAATTGGCGGCCTACACGATCAAGGAGCCGACGGGCGATCAGAGCTTCCGATCCGTCGCGGGCTATACCGATACGGTTATCGGAATCCTTCGACACGAAGATGGCGAGCCTTACGCCGTCTACGCATCGCCCGTGCAGATGTTCCCGAAGGCCTACAAGCTCGCGGATTTGCGTTTGGAATCGGGTGCACCGGCTGCCGAGGCAGAAGCAACGACCGACGCAGACAATACGGCCGAGAGCGATGCGGCCGAGATTCCGCCGATGGCTACGCAAGCAGACGTGGCTCACGAGGATGAAGCGCAAGTGCCCAGCATGTGATTCCTGGTGGTGGGAATGATCAAGGCGACTTGATCAAGTAGGGCAGGAACGGCAGGGCGATATCGCCCTTGCCGTTCCTTTTTGTATGGCTCCTAGGAATTGCGCTTATGCGCCTACATGGTTCAGGCGTGCAATTTCCCCCGACAGCGAACGGGTACAGATGATGGCGACAAAGCAGAAGTGGATTGACCTGGCTGCACATGGCATATTCCTTGGCGACCAGAAGATGGCAGATGGCAAACAGCGCTTGGTCGTGCTCGATATGAACGACATCGGCGACCCGGAAAAGCTGAGGGAAGTGGGGCTGGTGCCATTTGCCGGGTCGCCCCGTTACGACAGAGGAATCTATTACCTGCAGGGCGACGATCAGCGCCTTCGCCCTAAAGCCCTTGCAAGGGCATTTGGCATTGAGTCTTGTTTGCTTGTCGAGGTGGACCGCGAGGAGATCGACAGGGTTTTTCGAGAGAAGACCCTGGAGAAGTTCGGCGCAAATATCCATGCCGTTACCATGCGGTCCAAGCAGCTGGGCTACAACAGATCTGGTCGCTTGGTCTATGAAGGCCCCGCTGGGCGATTTATCGCGGTGAGTGGCAAAAACGCCATCGCCGAAGGATCGCCGCAGGCGACAAGCCTGGGGCAAAGCGCCTTTCTGCGTGCGAGCGATGACGCGGAGCTGCGTGCATGTGCTGAAGGGTTCCTGTGGTATGTGCGAATGGGCGGCAAGACGGCCTGGCCCGATGTGGTGCGCTTTGCGCGCACTGTCTACTCGATATCACAGGAAGAGGCCGAGCCCAGCGACGAGCAACTACATCGGCTGCAAGAGGCGATCGAGGCCGCTGCGTACCAGCATTTCACTCGCATGGCCAAGGCGCCCGACGAGCACGCCTTCAAAACCGCGACGGACTTCTACTATGGGCTGCCGACAGCTCGTATGCGCACCGCGCAAAGCGTTTTCCTACAGCAATACTCCACTCCCTTGCCGATGGGGGTTATTGCTCAGCGGCTGCTGATCGGTTCGGACGCATTACATGGAAAGACGGTGCTTGAGCCTACCGTCGGCAATGGCGGACTTCTAACGTTGATGCCCCAGACGATGAGGCTTTTTGGCAATGAACTCGATGCCACGCGTCTGGGTGCAATAGAAGAATCTGGACGCGTCAATATCCACCTGGGTGACGCCACGCAGATCTCCTTCCAGCGCGTATTTGGTGAGGCCGATGGCTTCGATTACACAATTGCCAATCCGCCGTTTGGCGAGCTGGATTCGCCTCGCGCATTCGATAAATTGCCATCGGTTCGCAGGCAAGATCACTTCATCGCTTTGCGCACGCTAGAAGCACGCAAACGCGGCGGACGATCTGTGCTCATTTTCGGAGCAGATAGTAGTCGGTCGGATGGCACGATAAGAGGCGGCACGAAAAGCTTCCTGAATTACATCTACGACCACTATGAGGTTCCTGGCCTGGTGGAGCTGGACGGGCGGATGTACTCGCGGCAAGGATCTGGCTTCAATGTCCGCATGCTGGTTGTAGGCGCTCGTCGTGCCGCGCCCATTCAGGCGCACGTGCCGGAAAAGCTCACGATACTGACCTCCTACGATGAAGTGTGGCAATGGGGCGAGCGAGTAATTGAAAGCTACGCTATGTCTTCGGTCGATCTGGCAGTCCAAGACAGCGATGAGGTCGTTGTGGTGCCGGACATCTCCGTGGCGCCGACCTTTGACGTTGACGCTGCGGCGCGCGTGTTCCTTGGCGATGCGACGACTGTGGAGAGCCCAGGTACGGATAGCAGCCCGCTGATCGACAGCGCGTCGAAGGAAGTCAGCCGCGAGCCGTACACCGGTGATGAACAAGCCACTGCTACGCGCACGTCAGCAAGAATCGGCGAGGATCATGGTGAAGAAGCGGCCGCATCAGTCCAGGCGCGAATTTATCGTGAATGGATCGAAAACAACGGCAACCCGCCCGCAGGCATGCGCGAGCAGATCCGCATGGATCCGCGTCTTGATGATGGCGAGGCCGATCGCTTGCTGGAGTTCGCCGACGGCTGGGTCAACGCTGAAGCACCAACGGGCGAGCTAACCAGCGGCAACGACTTCAGGAACGAGCCTGATTCACAGGGCAAGCAGCCTGACCCTATCGTCCATGACGCTGAGCCTCATGACGCGAGCGTTGCATTGTCCGCGCCGCAAGATACTTTTGTACATCCTGACGGCGCGGACCGAGATCCGTGGCAAATGTCCCGCGCAGAATGGGAGCAAGCCTTGGCGCAAGCCGACGGCGCGCGCGCAATCCGTCTTCGGGGTGACGTGACTACATGGGCGCAGGAAAAGCTGGATCTGCATGAGGGTGGCAAGGCTCCGTTGTCGGAGCAGGAACTGGCCGAGGTGATGGACAGGCTCAATACGCCGGTCACCCATCGCGACGTGGTAGAGCAGGCGCTGGCCGCTGGCAAAGAAGTGCCCGCGTCGGTGCTGTCCGATTATCCGGACATGCAAGTGGCCGACGAGCGGCGCGTGAATGAATTCCAGGCTCCCTATCAAGCTGCATCGCGGGTGGGCGAACCCAGCACAATGATTCCGATCAACATGGCCGGTGCCACCTATGCGGCGTTGAACGCATTGGAGGCACGGGTGGGGTCGGTGGACGAGTATGTAGCGACGAAACTTCGATACCCATTGGATGAGCTCGGCTCCTACTTCAGCCCTGAGCAGGTCGATGCGCTCGCGCTTGGTATCAATGCCGTGGAGAAGGGCCGTGGAATTATCAACGCGGATATGACCGGTGTGGGCAAGGGAAGGTATGTCGCTGGACTATTGCGCTATGCGAAGCTGCACGGCAAGAAGCCAATCTTTCTGACCATAACCCCGGAGCTGTTCACCGATATCTTCCGTGACATCAACGACATCGGTAGCGGCGAGCTGTTTAAAAAGCTCTTTATCTTCAACGATGGCGTGAACGTCAAAAAGTTCGGAACCGAGTCGGAAGTGCTTTACCGCGCGACCACGCCTGCCGAACGTGAGACCGCGTTGAAGACTGGCATGCTTGAACCGGATGTGGACTTGGTGCTCGGCACCTATTCGCAGTTCATGCGTGCTTACGCAAAAAATCGAAAGGCGCAACTGCTGACCGAGATCGCAGCCAATGACGGCATGCTTGTGCTTGATGAGTCCCATGTTGCTGCTGGCTCATCGAATCTCGGCGCGACGGTACAGCAAGCAGTGGCGAACAGCACTGCGACAATGTATGCCTCCGCAACGCCGCTGAAAGGGGTCGAGAACTTCGGGCTCTACTGCAAGGTGTTCCCTGCTTCCGTCGATCTCAAGTCGCTGCCCGAGACGTTGCGCACGGGCGGTGAGGCGCTTCAAGAGGCCATCAGCGCAAACATGGCCAGGGATGGTGTGCTCATCCGGCGCGAGCTCGACTTCTCTGACCTTGTGTTCCATACGCGGCTTCCTGCGCCCGAGCGAGAGGCCAGGAACCGTCAGCTTGCCGATGAACTGGCGGAGATTGTGTCCGGTTTGGCCTATCTGGCTGGAGACGTGGCGCGAGAAGTTGCTGTGCTCAACAGGGGCTATAAGAAGGAGTGGGAGTCGATCCCGGAACAAGACCGAAAGGGCGCGCGGTTGCAGGCCTCGTCAATGAACTTCGGTTCCCGTCTGTACAACCTCAATCGACAGTTTCTTCTTGCCATAAAGATTGAAGAGGCGGTTCAGACAGCACTTGAAGATCTCGCCAACGGCAGAAAGCCGGTGATTGCGGTAGAAAACACCGGCGAGTCGTTGCTGCGCCAGGTGCTCTCTCGTCGTCTTGGGATCGATCACCTTGAAGCAGAGCTCGCTGATCTGGACGAACGCAGTGGTTCATTGACTGCGGAGGAATTGGCTCGACGCGATGAGCTCGTTGCGTCGATCAATGACTCGCTGCGTACTGCCACACTGGATAGCCCGCCGCAATACCGCGAACTACTGGAGATCATGCTAGACCGTGTTGCGATCATAAAGATTCAAGGTCGATATGGTGACGTGCAGCGCGAAAAGGCGAGCAGCGAAGAGTATGGGGAAGCGGAAGAGGCGCTGCGCGAGCGAATCCGGGCATTTCCAGACCTGAGTCTCACCCCTATTGACGTCATCAAGAAGGAGCTCACCCAGCGCGGGTTCCCGGTGGCCGAGGTGTCCGGGCGCAAGGCTTCGCTTGTGCCTCAAGAGGCCGACGCAGATCGCTGGAGCGTGCAGTTTCATGGCAAGAGCGATGCCGTGGCAAATGTCGCTGGGTTCCAGAATGGACGCTACGAGGCCATCATCATCACCCGTTCCGGTTCGACGGGTATTTCGCTGCATGCGACCGATAGGTTTGACGACTCCGATATCCGGCAACGCAATTTCATCGTCGCGCAGAAAGCCGCCAATATTGCCGAATTTCTCCAGTGGATGGGAAGGGTGAATCGCAAGGGCCAGGTCGTTGCGCCGCGCATCACGAGCCTAGAATCAGGTCTGCCCGCAGAACTGCGGGCGACGATGATGCACAACGCGAAGCTGCGCAGGCTGTCGGCGAATACGACGAGCAATCGCCAAAACGCCAATCTAGAAGGCGAAGACTTCGACTTGTTGAACGATGTAGGCGACCGGGTTGCTCTTGAATGGCTGCTGGAGAATCCGGACGTGGCTCATAGCCTGGACATCGACTTGCCTGGCGATGACGACGATGACGTGCGCCGCTTCAACCAGGAGTGCGAGTACATCAACAAGCTTATGGGCCGGCTCATGATGGTCAGCGTATCGCGACAAGAGGAAATCTTGCGCGAGATATCGCTGCGCTTTGCCGACAAGCTCGAAGAGTTGACCCAACGTGGCATCAACCCGTTTAAGGTGGACGTTTTCGACTGGGGCGCCCGGGTGGTGCGCGAAGAAGAGCTCCAGAGCGGCGTTATCCGTTCATCGGGCAGCACCTTCGATCAGCCAGTGAAGCTGGTCACCTTGAAGTACGAACAGGAGGTCAAGCCCATTCGGGCAGATCAGCTCAAGAAGTTGATATCGATCGGAAACGAGCTTTACGCGGAGGCGATTGGTGCCGACGGCGCGGGGTTGCACACGCTGCGCGACCAACTGGTTGGATCGCGGGATGGTTGGGTGCGCAAGCAGCTGCCGGCGAAGATGCGGGAAAGTGAGGCGCCATTGGCCTCCATCCTGGCGAGCCAGGAAGCGGCGGCGGCGAAAAGCGCGGCGGAGCGGGTGGACTGGCTGATTGCTAATCTGTCGTCATTCCGCCCAGGAGTGCCCGTCGTGCACGAGGATACCTTCCAAGGGGAGCGAACCGGCATCATCACGTCGGTGCATTTTCCCAATGGACGTGAAGAGTTGTTCTTGCTCTCCAAGTACCGTGCAAAAGTAGCTTTTCCCGGGGAAGACAAAGTACGCGAGCTTACGTTGGCTACGGTGCGGAACCAGGATCAGGATCTACGTCGCGGTGCATGGCAACGGTTGGACCCCGATAACTTTGCCAATGCGCCGGACCACATCAAGCGTAGCGTCTCACGGCTACTGGACGCCTATAACCAGGCGCCTGACGGCGTGGTGGATCGGACCCAATATGTTCTTCGAGGCAATATTTTCCGCGCTTGCGAGCTCGCCAACGAGCAACGCTTGGGCTCGGCCGTGCTCTTTACGGATGCGGAAGGAAACCGGCAGCGGGCAGTGCTGTTGAAGGACCGCATTACGCCCGACATGGTGAAAGCGCTGCCCATCGGATTGGATGCGGCCGACATGATCGACTACATCGACGCGTTCTTGGACCCGAACCAGCCCGCTTATGCCGAGCGAACGCGGTCAGGCGCCTTTCGGTTCTATGACGCGGGCGTGAAGGACATGAAAAAAGGGGATGGCATCATGTTCGAGGTGCTCAACAACGGCCGAAGCTTCCGGTTCGTCATCCCCGGCACCCGGTCGCGGGCGGGCAGTTTGATGAGCGACGGGACAATATTCGATCTGGGCGAAAAGTCCGCTGTGCACAGTATGCGTCTGAAGCTGGCTGGCACGCGCGCATATATGAGCGTCGATGTGCCTCGGGAGGATATGCCAGAACTGCTCAAACGGTTGCAGGTCAACCGGCATGTCGGGAAGTTCTATTTGCCGACACCGGACCACGCGGTGCTCCAAGCTTTGAAGGCGAAATTTGAGCAACAATTAGCGGCCTCGCTTGAGAAAGAAGTCGATTTTGCACCTTAGAAGCATGTCATAATGTTGCCGACGACATTTTTTTGATAGAGAATCAAAAAGTCCGGTCCAAAACGGTGTTTTCGGATGGCTGCAATTAAAATGGCGCAACAAGATGAAGCCGTCTGGGACGGCGCGGCTATCCGCGAGTTGGATCTCGATAGCCAGTCGGTGCTGTCGCACTTCGTGGCAGGCGCGAGCGGCGGTGACGCGGCCCGAACGCTCAACTTTCTTCTCGGCCTTGACGGCGTGGATCGCTGGGCTGTGGACTACCGCGAGCATACGCTGTCGAGCGAGGACAGCATGCTCCTGCGGGCTTTCATTGGGAACCTTCAGCACGTGATGCAAGAGCACGCCGCCGTGCTGGACCATCTAGTGGATCCGCTTGTTACGTTGCTCGCAGGGCTGACCACCTCTCGTTGCATGCTGATTTTGCGGTATCTGGCCCAGAAAAATGACCGTTTCATCGAGCAGTTGGCGAGCACCCTTGAATCCACCAGCCGAGATGACGTGATGGTATCCACCGTGCGTCACAGGCTCGTTGTGTTCGAACGTGCGCAAATGCTTGGGCGCATTTTTTCCGGCGCCAGGCTGCTTCGGATTATGCAGATTATGGGGAGCTACCGTGATGTCGTGTGATTTCCGCTTGGGTGCGGCTGCCTCGGCGGTGCGCGCGAGTGTGGTTGTGCTGTTGTTGGGCGGCATGCCTGCGGCGCATGCAGCTCTTGGCTCTAGCAACCTGCTTTCTCAGCAGACTTCAGTCGTCGCCGACAGCATCAAGAAGGAGGCCGAGCTTTGCGCGACCGGCAACACGCCCGGGACTATTGGCAACGCCATCCAGAATGCGCTGAAGATCCATACGGAGTTGGCCTCGGCCATGCCGAACACGGAGGCGCTTTTCTCGCCATCGGGTGACTGCTTTTCGAGCCTACTGGGAACATGGGATCTGTCTTTTGCGATTCCCAGCCTTTCTTCCGTCCGGGATGCGGTTGCAAATGCACTGGTGAAATTCGCCAAGAAGAAAGTTTGCTCGGCGGTGGACCAGGCCAGGATGATGACCACATCGTCTATCAATCAGGCGATCTATGGTCTGTCTTCGGGCACCGGGATGGGTGGAATCGGTGATCTGAATGGTCTTAGCAATGGCCTGATGTCCGGAGCGCTTGCGACCATCGACCCCAATTTGGGCTCGCAATACTCCAAGCCTCCTGCGCAGACGGACTACGACGTGAACCTCAACCCGTTCAGCGGCACGCCGCTTGATTTCGGTGGCAGCGGTTCGAGCGGTTCGAGTGGGTCGCCTGGTGCCGGTCTTGACTCGTCGGGAGCACTGGGCCAAATCAGCACGGGCAACAGCCAGATCAACAACGTCAACAGCCAGCTTGCGAATCTCCAGGCGCAGGTAGGCCCCGCGCAACAGGCCGTCTCGCAGGCGCAGTCACGCTTGTCGAGTTGTCTGTCGCAGACCTACAACAATTGCTCAAACTACCAGTCGGCGCTGCAAAATGCGCAGGCTCAACTCAATGGGCTGAACAGCTCCATAGGCGCGCTGAAAGGCCAACTATCTGGGTACTCCGCATCATCTGTGCCCTCAGCTTCCCCTGCGTCGAGCACCGGATCATCCGTGATTGACCGTCTTGGTTCCTTATTCAACTGATGATGGCGATGAATTACAAACGACTCGCCATCGCGCTTATGTTGGGATGGCTTGCAGCTTCGCCGGCAAGTGCCGCTGCTCTCTCCTGGGAGTCCGTGGTCACGTTTGTGAACACCTTGCGAGGCGAGGCCTCGTCCTGGTCGGTCACAACACAGCAGACGGCAGTGTCAGCGCAGCAACAGAACGATAGCCGCGTGCGATCGGAAAGCTTGCTTGCGTCGGCGATCGGCGCTATCGAGATGTCAGAGCGAGTGGGTAATGCCGTTGTGTCGGTGGACCCAGCGGTGGGACAACCGAGCACGCTGCTGTGCGAGGCACAGACGGAGGGCGCATTGCGCGTAGAGGCTTTGGGACAGCGAGATCGTGATGCGACCAGGCTTATGCAAAGCTTTTCAAGCTCACGGGTAAGCTCGCAGGCGAAGGCGGATGCGGCCATCATCGCGCAGCGAAAGAACACCTACTGCACGGTGTCGGAGGCCAGGAGTGGTGCATGCGACCTCGTGCCGAATGCCATGCAAGGTTGGGATAGCAATTACGCTGGTGCCTTCTCGCAATCAACGCTGTCCCCTGAAGGGGAGCTCGCAGGCTATGCCTACACTGCAATGCTGACGGATGTCCGCGCAAGTGCGGCTGTGGATTGTTCAAGTGCTGCCTGCCAAGGTGCTGCCGCGAATCAGATGCGGTTGGCAGCAATGAGTTCGCTCGCTGCAAATTCGCTTGTCGGTCAGGTGACCGACCGGCGCGTTCCCGTGTTGACAGGACAGTAAGATGATGATTCGCAAAGCGTCCCGGTGGATCCTGATATGCGCCCTGTGTACGTCGGCCCAAGGTGCTCACGCGGCTATATACGGCGGTGGTCCTGCCGAAACCTGGACGATCCAGGAGATCGCCAAGGAAACTTCGGAAGTATCTGGAAATATTGCCTCGTTCGGGGCATCGTTTGCCACTCAGATGCAGAACAAGTTCGAGCAGATCATTTCCGCGATCTCGGTTGCGACCTCTCAGGAGGCGTTGTCGGCCAGCGTGGTGGCCGACGGCACTCGTGAAGCTGCACGGCAGTTGGTGAATGCGGTTCGCGCTCAACGGTTGAGCGACCAAACCGCTAAGGCCTATCTGGCTTTCAATCCAGCGACCGGCCAGGGCTACGATCCCTGCGGAACGATGGCAAAGAACAAGACGCTTGTTCAAGCGTTCTCAGGCGCAGCGGATGCCGCCAAAGCGAAGCTTGCTTCGCTGGATGTCGCGCCTGGTCGGGTCTTTTCCTCAGGGTCCGGGGTATCGCCAGCGGTCGCCAGGCTGGCAGATCACCAGAAGAATTTTTGCACTCCCGACGAGGCGAAGGCCGGATTGTGCTCAGTGAGCGAACTTCCAGGAGGCGATCTCAATGCAGCCTTATTGTTCGAGCCAGCCTCGCCCGACACGCTGAAGGCAAAGGCCAGGCAGGCGTACATTCAGAACGTGGTCGGAGAGCCTATTGCCATACCGGAGACGGTGAAAAAAGCGGGTGATGTGGCCAAAGAGCCGTTGACCGTAGCAGTGGCTCGGGAATCGGCCATGAAATCGATCCCGGCTTATAGCCTAGCCATGATCGATGCGGCCAACACGCAGAGCCCGGAATATGGTGGGAAGTCTCCCAACGAAGTTCTGGCCTTGCGCGTGAACCAATACTTTGGTGGCAGTGAAGCGAAGGAATGGTCCGGCTCCATGGCGCGGCAAAGTACGCGAGGCCTGTTGGTGGAGCATGCGAAGATGGCAGGGCTCCAGGCCTGGGTGCGTCAGCGGCAGTATGAACAGGGTGAACGAATCGAGGCTAACTTGGCGGCGTTGTTGGTCCTTGCCGCTGATCGCAGCGCGCAGGATCCGGTGGCCGAGCATGAGCTTGCTCGCAAGGGCGCAGTGCGCGGCGAGGTGAAATGATGGCAATCCGGGTGACGCCGAAACTCGTAGCCGTCGCGAAATGCACGCGGCTCGGGATTTTGATCGCTATCGGAATCGGGGCATCCACGATAGCGCGGGCCGCAGTCTGCCCTCCGCAGTACGAAAATAGCTGGGTTGAACCGCAGTTCGCCAACGCAACACAAGTGCTCAATGCAGCCTTGCAATCTGTGGATTCGTCTCTCTCGGCGCAGTTGCAATTTCAAAGCGAACGCTTGACTTCTGCGGTGGCCGTTCTTACGAAGCAAAAGGCGTTAGCGGCGAGCCAGTTGGCCGACGTGAATCGGACGACGGCACAGCAGGTTGCGACCGGACTCGGCGTCATCGCGCAGACCGAACGCGTGAAGGCGGCGCGATTTGATTATGGTGGGGAGTTCGGTCAAGGATTCTCGCCGTGTGAGGTCTATGCGACGCGTTCCGTCATGGCCAGTCGCGATGCGGATATGGCAGGGCAGCTCAATTCACGCATTCAGTCTGAAGTGATGGCGGCACCGGGTCGCTATGCCTCGCGAGTGGAAGCGGCGGCGCAGCTCTTCAAGGACAATCAAGCGTCCTGCACGGCGGATATGGTCAAAGCCGGGCTGTGTACATCGATTGGGGCTACGCCCGGGGCCAGCATGTCACTGGCAACCCTGTTCGACACCGCTGATGAGGGAGACGCAACATATCAAGCGAAGAACGCTTTCATCAACAACATCGTAGGTTTGCCGGATCCTCCCCTTGATACGTTGAAGGGTCCAGCGCAAGAGGCCTACATGCTTGCAAAAGCGCGAAAAGACGCGGTGTTGTCGCCTGCGGTGGCGTCCTTCAAGTCGATTCAGCTTGAGCATTCCGGCGTTGAAGGTGATGAGACGGGGAAAGGCGTGCCGCTGTCGCAGATGTTCCGTGATGAAGTCGCCCGCTATGCTGGTGGGTCTGACGCCAATGAGGCCTGGTCGCGTGTGATGGCCGCTCAAAATGAGCGCGGCGCGCTGATAGAGAACCTGAAAATCAAGGCGCTTGACTTGGCCATACAAGCGCGCCAGTTGCGCCAGTATGAGCGCATCGAGGCCAATCTGGCCGCGCTCCTGGCTGCCGAGGCTCAGTCCAATAGCGCGGTCGGCGCAGCACGGGTCCAGGCCGACGCTACCCAGGCAGCGAAAGATGCTGCACGGCGGGGGATCAAGTGATGCGCTTGAGGACTGCGGCGACGGTTCTTGTGACATTCCTGGCCTTGGTGACAAGCCAAGCGCAAGCGCAGTCCACCTGCATGATTCCGCCGACGCAGAAGGAGGTAGTTTCGGGTCGATTCGGTAAGTTTCGCCCGGGTGGGGCCGGCAATCATGGTTCGGCCGTCCAGACCCCGCACATCCACAGCGGGTTGGATTTCTCGACCAGCGGGCAATCGCAGCCGCTGTATGCGACCACCGATGGGGTAGTGACGGTTGCGAGTTTTAGCCAGTCCGCAGGCAACATGGTTTTTATCAAGCGCGATAATGGCGATGTGGTGAGCTATTTCCATTTGGCGGGGTTTGCCGACGGCATCAAGCCAGGAGCGAAGATCAGGGCCGGTCAGCAAATCGGCATCTCGGGCAACACGCCCGCCACGAGCATGGCAAAGCATCTGCACTTCGAGTACGGCACCGCCCAGCGCGACGAAGCTCGCGCGAAGGCGTTCAGTGAGAAAGCGCAGCTCGGCCCATTCGATCCGGCGCAGTTGCCGTCCGTTGTGAACCAGGCCTCCGGCTTGGGGTGGCGCACGGATCCTGCCCCGTACTTCTGCGCGACCTTTCCGATCGAAGACGGTCATCCGGAGCAGTACCCCATTCTGGGCCGCGATACAAAGGCGCAGCACGACATCCTCTTCGGCGATGTGCCGGATGGTGGCGTAGCGCCAAATGCGCAGTTTGACGATGTTGCCGTTGCAGCGGCCAACATGGATGCGAAAGCGGCGCAAGCGGCAGGACAGTCGCCTGCGACGCGGCTTTCCGATAGTGACGGCTATGGAGCGCTGCCGCAGCCGCCTTTGGGCGAGTATGACGCTATGAGCCCATTTGAGATGTTGCAGACTGAAGGTATGCGTCGCTTTGCATCGGCGCAGTGGAACACGAACCTTACACAGGTATCGAGTCGTGCGCTCTGGGTGGATTACAACCTGGCCGAGGGCGTCTCCACGCGGTTGGATGCGGAAATCCTCCGCAAGAAGGAGCGAATCAATGCACTGCTCGCTGCACTAACCGCCGCGCGGTCGAATCGGCTGTCTGCGGAGGCGCAGCGCAATGCGGATGTCGCGGGGCGTGAAGAAGTCAATCAGATTAAGTGAACAGTATTGATAAGGAAATTGAAGATGGCACCGGACCACGATGATGACGGCAACGAGTTGAAGCCCGGCTCCATGCCGGATTTCATCCCCAAAGATGCGCCCGAGATGAAGCCACGTGAAGCGCAGGGGGAAGCCGATACGAAGGATCCCGGCTCGACGCGCCGCGCCGAGCCGGTCACCCGCGAGACATTGGCCGACGGCACTAGCGTGGAGACCTGGTACGCGGGAGAGCATATCCATCGGGATGGCGCCCCTGCCTTGATCAAGGTATTCCCGGACGGCACCCGTGAGGAACAGTGGTTCCAGAATGGAAAGCTGCATCGTGAGAATGGGCCCGCCGTGACACGTGCTGATGGTACGCAGGAACGGTGGATAAACGGTGAACGCAGAATCGAGTTGGAGGATGTTGTTCTGCCTGAGAAGGCCCGTGCCACGTCCACAGCTGATGCGCGGGCCTCCACCCCTACGGCGCCTGGCGACAATGCACCGGATGACGGCCAAGCTCTGCCTGAAGGGGTTGTGGACCCGGAGCTCATCAAGGCGCTGCTTGCCGCAGCGCAAGCAGCGGCGCCACAGCAGCCGCAGTCCCACCCGTCGCCAGGCGCGGGCATGTCGGGGGTGGCCGCGAGCAGTGCGCCGACGGCGGCAGGGGAAGGCGCGCAAGCAGCGCAATCTGGGTTGCGGAACCTCGCTGAAGGGGGGCTGGGGTTGGTTGGAGGCGTGGCGGCGCTGGCAGGGGCCGTGGGGCGCGGCATCGGCAACGCAGCGCGTGGCATCGCCTCGGATGTCGAGGCGCGGCGTCAGGCGCGCTTGGGTGCAACTGAGGGTACTCCGCGCGTTGCGCCTGGAATTTCGGTGCTGCCCAAGATCTCGCAGTACCGCGTGGAGCAGGCCGAGAAAATGGCCAATGCCTACGAGAGCTCGCTGACGAAGTTCTGGTCCAGCGGCAAGCTGCCTGATGTCCGCCGTGCGATCGAAGAGCACGCAAGCCAGACCGGCGCCAATGTGGCCGACGTGATGGCGAAGATGGTTCCGGGTGGTGAGTTGGAAGGTCTTCGCACGCAGTTTATTGAGGCAGTGGGCGAAAGCCAGGATGCCCAAGAGAGCAAGAAGGGGATGGATCGGGCCCTGGAGAGCTGGATACGTCAATATGGGCGAGGCAGCGAGGAACTGCTAAACCTGGAGACGGGCCAGAACCCTGATTATGACGATATGCGTATGCGCTTTGAGGGGACACGCGAGAAGATGGAAGGGCTTGTTACCCAAAGCCCAGTCTTTGCGGGCGAACAGAAATCCCATGCAGAGCGGTTCCGTGAAGCCATAGAGCGGATTGCGCTCAAGATCAGGGAAATGCTCGAAGGGGTGGCTGAATTCCTTCGGGGCCGCAATGCTGAGCCCGAGCAGGATCGGGGGGCTGACTATGAGCCTTGAGCTGGAATTGGTAGCCGATGTTCGGCAAGCGCTCAGGAGCATCGAGCGCATCGTCCTTGAATGCGCGTTTGATTCTGCTGACGATGACTGGTCTGAGGTCGAGCGCACATTTGATTGCGGCGAGGCCTATGTGTCGTTCTCGTTATGCACTGACCCTGGTGACATTCGCCCCAGCGTCCGGATCGAGCTCGGTGTGCAGGATGAGTCTAGCCGTCATCCGACAGCTGGTTTCAAGGCACAGTGGAACCGCGAAGAGGGCACGTTCGGTCAGGTGCAGTCCATCTTGATTGATGGAAAGCAATGCGGAGCGCAGCGGTTTTTACGGCGTCTTGAAGGCACCCTGGCCCTGGCCGGAGTGTCCGTACTGTGTGATTGACAGCGTGTAGTGGTGTGACCAGGTGAGGGGGGAATAGTCGTGGCAACGGTGAGGTGGTTTGATCTTTCACGGTTTGGCGCAAAGCTTAGGGTTTTGCCGAAATCGCCGTTGCGCGGCGCATCCCTTACATGTCTGGACGTGTTCGACCAAGAGGCCTTTACTGCCCACTGGAAGTGGGATCGGACCCAGGCACACCGCGCCGCGTTGCAGGAAGCATGGTTGAACACGTGCGAGCGGCTGGGGTTTGGCGATAAGTCGCTGGTGGTGTACGAGCCCTCGCCTGACGGTGGCGCAGTGCGCGCGACGCGCTTTATGTCTGCCCGTTCGCAGTTCACCCTGAGAGATATCCAGGCCTTAGTGCCAGGCGTGGATGCGGGTGATCTGAAGGAAATGGATGTCGAGGACATTGCGCTACGGACGGCGCCTGTGCCCGACATGCCGCAGATCTGGCACGCCTTCGTGCGCGACGTGCTTGCGATAGAGGCTGTCGGCGTGTGGACGCCGAAGATCAATCCCTTCAACCGTCCGTGGGACGAGGCGCAGTCTATCGAAGAGTTCTGGAAGGCACAGCGAGCCAGTGAGCGAGCCAATCCGCTCATTACCCGGCGTGGCTTGGGCAACGCGTCACAAGTGCGCCACGCGCTGAATGCTGCGGGCTACCGCACCAACGCGCTGGTGCCTTTCTATGTGGATGAGTCCACGGCGCTGGCAGACGGCTGGCGTCCTGGGGAGATAGAGAAGGTCGATCTTCCCTATGCTCTGCCGCTCTGGGTATCGGACAAAGGACAGATACAGGCCCTCCAAGATGTGCGATATGTGCACGAGCTCATGGACGCTGACCCTGCCCACTATCTTGGTGTGGTCAAGAATGGCGTAATTGCCGGGGCGCTACGCGAAGCGCACGCTATCGGGCAAATCGTGAAGCGCAACATGGCGCAGTGGAGGGCGTGGGCAGCGAACCCCGCTTCGCTTGAGTTGCCGGATTTTCTATGGGGATCTATTACTGAAGTCGCAGGAGCGCACGCGGAGCTTTGCGAAAAGTACCCCACGGTTGTGACATCCGGATTGTCCGATCTCTCCGACGGGATGGAGCACGAGCGTCGCGGCACCTTCCGTGCCAAGCCCTTGATCGAGATGGAGTCAGGCGCCATGTATTGGCTGTCGCGCCTGTGCGCCCGTTATGCGAGCTTGCGCGATGATGAAGTCACAGCCCTGCAGGCCGATCTCAACAAGGCGCTTGCGCGCGGCCACGAACTCATGGGTGAGCATGCGCAGGCCTTGGCGCGCGAAGAGCTCGCGGCGGTGTCGAATGTCGTACGCGGAGCTGCGAGTGGCTTTACGGCCAGCTCGGAGAATAGTACGTCCGTGTCGGATGGCCAGGTGGTTAACCCATCCAAAGAGAAGAAGGTCCGTCATGAAGATGCGGGCGAAAAGATTGGTGGAGCAAGAAAGGATTTCGCCAAACGTGCGATGGTCGCCGACGACTTGGAGGTGATGAACGAGGCAGAACGCGATTTGTATGTGGTCAAGAAAAATATCTGGGCTCCATTGGACTATGCGGCGATGCGCGCTGATGGCGTCCAGGCCGAGGCAGCGCTTGGAATAAAGGTCGTCAAAGACAAACTGTTGCCCGCGCCTACCCGTAGGGGCTCGACTTTTTACGCGACTCCCTCGGATAACAGCGAGGCGGACGCCCTTTACATCAAAGCCATATCCATCGTGCGTGACCGTATGGCGACGGTGAAGACGTTGGACGACTTCAACGCTGCCTGCAAAGAGCTATTCGTCATCGGAAACCGAGACCACGAGGGCAATCCCACAAATACTATCTTCGGCAGGCCGATACAGGTGCAATGGGGATCAAAGGCCTGTGACGTGTTCTACAGCGGCAGCAATGGGCGCACTCCCTCTCAGGTGTATCGCGAGATTCGGCGCAAGATCGAGATCTGGAACCGAGAACCGACGGAAGATGAGAAGTGGCGGTCGATGATCAAGCCGAAGGCCGAGAAAACCCAAGAGAAGCGCGACGAGGAGAAGGCCAAGGCGGAGGTGGACCGAGAGCTGCATCGGCCGCACCTGGATCGGGTGGAGCGATCTGGCCAGGACTGGCGGGGTGGTCGCGATATCCAGGCAGACGATCTGCTGGAGCATTTCGGTTTTCGGGGCGTGGAGTTTGGGAACTGGCTGCCTCAGGATGAGCGGCAACAGGTGCTCAATATGGCGTTTGACGCCCTTTGCGACCTGGCCGCAGCGCTGAAGGTGCCGCCCAAGGGGTTGTCCTTGGGGGGCAACTTGGGGGTGGCGTTCGGCTCGCGAGGAAGCGGCGGAAGGAACGCCGCGCTCGCGCACTATGAGCCGGCAAGGCGGGTTATCAATCTGACCCGGATGAATGGCGCTGGTTTTCTTGCTCACGAGTGGATGCACGCGTTGGATCACCACCTCGGGGGCGAACGCGGATACCTAAGCGAAGCGGTCGTAGGCACGGGGACCGTGATGGCAAATCTATCCGGACGGATGCATAGGCGCCTGGCCCAGGCGCATGAGATCCTGGAGCGGACCGAGGCCAATGCCAAAAAGGGCCTGGAATACACCCGTAGTTGGCTCTACGGTCAGCCGCAGGAGGTGCGGGACAGGCTTTTCGACGTTTTGCAGGCCGAGTATGAGAACGCGGAGGCTGCGCTCTACGACGAGGCGCGCCGGCATATTGAGGCCGCACGCTCGCGGCCGGATTTCGCGCAAGACGGCTTTCGCGACGACGGCGCGGTAAATTTCTCGCGACAGTTTGACTTCGCCGACAAGGTGTACCAGACGCTGCGTGCCCATTGCACGTCGAAGTCGGCACTCACCAAGGTGAAGGGCAAGATCGAGGGCAACCTGCAGTTCATGATGACTAATCTGGCGAAGGTTGTGTCGGTGAAAGCGGCCAAAGATCTGGGGGTGGAGTTGCCTGCGGCGTTCCGTGGCCGATCTAACTGCTTGCCTTCGGAGTTTGTGAAGGAGGCCGAAAAGCTCGACAAGACCCGATCAAGCCCATACTGGGCGACGACGCGAGAGCTGTTCGCGCGCGCGGGCGCCGCCTACGTGATCGATAAGATAACCGAGGCAGGCGGGCGTAGCGATTACCTGGTGTTCGGTTCCGATGAGGCGCGCTACGCCGAGCACCCCGTGGGCAATCCGAATCCTACGGGCGAGGACAGACGGGATCTTGCTGCATTCTTTGATGCGCTCATGGCCGAATACCGGCTTGCTTGCTTGAAGGAAGCTGAGCAAGAAGCCGTGCTTGAGCCGTAACTCATACCAATGAAGGAAAATAATCATGGCTGCAATCTATGGCTACTACATCGACCTTGATGAGCGTGGCGATTTCCTGGCCGACGTGCGTGACGTGGATGGGCGCACAGTGTACGAAATTCGCGCGGGCGGTCGCTTGGACGATGACGAGGCCAGCATCTTTGATGATGGTTTCATGCGAGACAAACGCGATGTGTCCGGGCTGACCGATTATCTGCGTTCGCTTTCCATCATCCCCTCCGATGCAACGGTGCTGGCCATGCCGGAGTTCGAGCGTCGCCTTGAAGGCCAGCAAAACGACGATGAGCTGACGTTAGATTAATGGAGCGAGGGAGATGCGCGGAACCAATGACTACGTGCAAGCGGTCGAATTCGACGGTGGCATTTACGCCGTGGAGCTGAGCACGGGAGGATGGAGTATCGCGGATGGTCCCGGCTCGACGTTGTGCGAGCCCTACGAACGGGAGCTTGCGGGCTGGCATCTGCCTGTGCGCTTTGATAATGAGGCGCAGGCGCGTGAGGCCATCCGTACCGCGCCGCATGTCATGTTCGATATCAGGCCGAATTCGGAGTGGACGGAACATTGCATTGCGTGTGGCGGTATGCGCATGTAGCCAGGATTTATTGCGAAGGTAAATTGCTGGGGACGCAAGGACTTATGCTGATGCGTAACTCGCGCTATCCTCTTTGGCCCATCATCCACTGAGATCAGTATGACCCTTTCTAGCGCCATCCAAGACGTGCTGGCCAGCCCCCCGCAGACCAAAGCCGACGCTGCGACCTTGCTCAGTAAGTATCCGGCAAAGGTGCAGCGGCAGCTAATTGCGGCAATCTATATCGGCCGTGATCACATAAACCAGCAGAAGCTCCTCGACCCCAACGTAAGCGCGGCGGACATCGATCACATCCCGGAAGCAGACTTTGCCGGCATCCTTTACGAGAAGTGCGGTGGTTCTCATGACGCAGCGGTGGGCTACCTAAACGCGTTCAAGCACTGCGCGAAAGCCTCAAACTTCGATATTGAGGGCCTGTAAGCGCTGTGACTGCTGACGCCCAGGCGCGGCATGCATGGCTCTTTCAGATGGCTGTATATTTATACAGTACAAGGAACAGCCATGCCTTTTGTTGTCGAAGTCTTTGCGTTACGCCATGAAGGGTGGACGCTCCCTCGATTCCGCTCATGCATGACCCGCCCACACCGAGGCGTGCTGCTCATGGCCGAAGAGCATGTTCCCGAGTGGAACCGTACGTCGAAGGTTGCGCGGCTACAGGATGCGAGGTCCGGTGCGCCGATAGATGATGCCGGGGCGCTCTTCGATGCTGTGCTCGTTTGCGCGCGGCCGGAGTGTTGGACCTTGACCGGGCTCGAAAGGGTAGAGCAGGGCTTGCGTGTGATCGAATACGCACAATCCTGGCTTGTTACCCCGGTAGTCTGCTCGGCATCCGACAAGTCGCTTTAGGGTGACGGGCCATCATCTCCCATGTCCCGCAGATCTTTCAGGATGTCGTCCTCGGATTCAGGCGCAATGGCGTTTGTAGCCAGGTGGAGCATATCCAAGCTCAGGTATCGCAGTTGGTCTGGGGAGAAGGGCAGGTGAGGGAGGTATTGGCCCACGATCGCTACCGCGATCATGGCTTGGCCCTTGTCTCGCTGCCGCTTTACGGGTTCGCGGGTGGGCTGTTGCGACAGCCATGCCTTGTGCAAGGCGAAGGCCCTGGGGTCAGGAACTTGCATCATCACAGGACGGCCATTGGACGCAATCGCGACCTGTTGCACCTTGGGCGCATTGATCAGCCAATGTAAGTTGGGCACCTCGGCGGCGACGAGATCCTCCGCGCCGAAGGTCACGGCGTCCGCGTGCCTCATAGACCGCTCAGGGGTGATCAGATCCACCATAAAGCCCGTGGCGTTGACGGCTCGGAAAACGCCCTTTGCTTTCATCGGGGCATAGGTCTTGTCTACGCTCTGAAGGAAACCAAGAAGCCCTTCGGCATCATGCCGTTTCAGCTTGTCGCTGACGAGCTGCAGGGGGCGCCTTGCGTCAAAGCACAGATCCAGGTCATCCGATGCAAGGGCGCCGGGATGCACATGTACAGCGGCCATGGCCTCGTAGGCAAATAGCGCATGCGTGCCGACCACCAGAAATTCACGATCGAGCCCCGAGACGTTCATCGCTGAAAGGATCTCGGCGGCCTGGCGCGGTACGCGGCCGAGGCGTAGGGCACGATTGAGCCTGATTTGCGTGAGAAGCCGTTGCGAGAGCCCGTCATACTTCTCGCGGGCTTGAATCCTGCCGGCGTCAAAATTTTTCAGCACTTCATGTGTCTTGGCGCTTTCCGGCCCCAGGGATCGGCCATTGCCCTTTGCGTCTATGAACCGGACCAGGTATCGCTTGCCATTACGGTCGACCCAACGCATACCGTAACGGTATTGGAGCAGGGATTCCCGGGCTTCCCGCCAGGCCCGATATAGCTGCTCGGAATTGACGAAGTTCAGCCGTTGCTCGTCTTCCAGCTCTACAAATTGCATGGTTTTACCTGTATGGGTGCGTGTTTTCCAATTTACAGGTAAAACTCAATAAAAACAATGAATTATAGGCCGAAATTTCGCCAGCTCATCGGGAGGGGTAGCAGGGGACCAGGCAGCGCGCCTAAGGGCCCCGAGGCCGGGGTTCGTCCGATTTCTATTCATGGTTGCGCGCGCGCGTCTTGGATGGCGTAGCGTTGCGCCACCTGACCAAAGGACGATTGAGACAGTGATGCAGCTTACAAGGCGAGAATTGGCCGCAGTGATGCTGGCAGCGGCCGGGGTAGCCCCATTCGCGGCGGAGGCAGGATCGGCGACGGAGCCCGTATTCCCACAGGGGCCAATCACGATTGTTATCGGCTACCCTCCAGGCGGCGGGGGAGATAGGCTGGTGCGAACTCTCGGAAAGCATATGACCGCCCTGTTCGGCCACAGGATGATCATCCAATATCGCCCAGGCGCGGCCAGCAACATTGCAGCCAAGGCCGTGGCACGCGCCGCGCCTGATGGCTATACCCTCTTCTTGAGCGGGCGGCCGAACGTGCTCCATAAAGCACTAGGCGCGAACGCGGATTATGACTTTTCGAGGGATCTGCTGCCGGTCGGGCTTTTGGCAGTCACCCCCAATCTGATAGTCACCCGAGCAGATTCCCCGATCAAAAACATTTCGGATCTGATCAGCTTGGCGAAAGCGCACCCAGGGGCGTTGACGTGTGCGTCCTCAGGTGTTGGATCGACCGGACATCTTCTGTGTGAGTTGTTCCAACGTGAAGCGAACGTCGTCATGGAGCACGTTCCCCACACCGGCAGCGCGCCCGCGCTTGTCGAAGTGATTGGAGGGCGGGTCGATGTCCAGTTCGAGAACTTGGCAGCAACGATGGCTCACATACGGGCCGGAACAGTGCGAGTGGTCGCAGTCTTGTCAAATCGCAGGATCCCAATCGCGAAGGACATAGCGACGGTGCAGGAATTGGGTTATCCGAACTTGAACGTCGATACCTGGGGTGGGCTTATGGTGCCAGCGGGCACGCCGCCGCAGGTGGTAGCTCGCCTGAACAGGATGCTGAACACCGCACTAATGGTGCCTGAGTTACAGCAAGACTTCATCAGGATGGGATACGGAATCCCAATCGGGCCGAACAGCCCCGTGTCTTTCGGCGACCTACTCTCGAAGGAAATCCCGCGATGGCTTTCGTTAGTGGATGGGCCCCCCGACCAGAAGTAGGCTAACTTTCGGCTGTCTCTGCCCTCATGGGCCATTCATTGCTGAACTGCTGGAAGGGGCCGAACGGAAGAGGGAAGCGTGGAGGGAGCTGCACGCGGGCGAGAAACGGGAGTAGGTCTTCGCGGCCCAAGCTCCGCTTGTCCAGTAGCGCTGCCGCAAGTTGCTTGAACACGTCAGCATTACGCTCGAAAAGCGCCTCCAGCAGCTTCAAGTGCTCGCTGCGTAGTGCGTTGAGCTTGGCCTCATTTTGCTCCTGCTCAAACTTGTTCTGGGGTTCGGTGTAGTAGATGCCACGATGGTGATTGGAAAGATAAACGCGTGCAATGTTGAGCCATCGTGTATGGTCGTTACGGCTTCCTAGCGTGGATTCGCGATACAGGGAAGTCTCGCCGAGTTTTCCGGCCAACAAAGCCAGCATGTGCCATTCCACGAAAGATGTTTCGTCTAGCCTGTGCTCGCTGTCGATGGCCGTGACAAACCCGATGACGCCGTTCTCATCGGCATGCGGATTCACAACTAACCGCACATTTGGTGGGAGCCTACCGAGTGCGGCATACACCAGTGCATGTCCGGCTTCATGGGCAGCGGTGTACCTAGCGTCCCGCGCTGTGGCTCTGCGAGGCAGAAGCGCAATACCGGGCGCCACAGCGGCGTCGCTGCGAGCGAAGCTCGGGTTGTGTGCCGGTCTTAATGTGACGCGTAGCATGAGCCAACAGATCCACACTGCCACCGCAGCCGCTGCCGCATCGTTTGGATTTGCTGAGATCCAACGATAGGTGTCATCACCCACAGCTCCAATCGTCCAAAGTGTGATGACATAAATCGCCAAGCCATGTATGAAACGATAAAGTTCGCCGTGAACTGTATGCCAGCTCCACGAATTGTGGGCATGTGCTAATGCGCCAATCACCGGCAACGAAAGCGTAATGGCGAGGCCGAGTGCCTCCACGATAGCTACCACGCGTTGCACACCCAGCTCGACTGGGTAGTGGCGCGTGCTGTATGCCATGCCAGTAATTATCAGCAGAACAGCCATCCAAAGCGTGCGACCCCCGTGGTCACACAGAAGCGTTGTGCCTCTGTGCCAGTAGGCTTTCCAAGTTTCTCGGCCACCTAGCGCAAAGCGCTGCAAGCGGTCGTGTGGCGTGGGAGTCCTGGTCATGTTCTTCACTTCCTTTCGTCGTGAGCTTTTTGGGCGAGGCCATATTCCTGCAGGACGAAATTCAGCGCAGCGGCTGAATAATCATCGCCGTTTTCAAGTTTCAGCTTGCCTTCGGTCTCAAGCTTCCGGCCAAGCTCTGCCAGGCGCAACATCTGCGGAATCAGTTTGTGCAGCGCAGCCATATAGGTTGTCGCTGCATCGATGTCCTTCGCGAACTGGTCAAGCGTCTTTGACCTGTCCACCGTGGACGGCGCGGGCCGGACAACGCCGTCCTTTTCGCTCTGAAGCGCTTGGCACAAT
Source organism: Bordetella flabilis (assembly GCF_001676725.1). Classification (NCBI taxonomy): domain Bacteria; kingdom Pseudomonadati; phylum Pseudomonadota; class Betaproteobacteria; order Burkholderiales; family Alcaligenaceae; genus Bordetella; species Bordetella flabilis. Next base: position 94,491 of record NZ_CP016173.1, on the reverse strand, counting down.
GCCAACAATTCGATGCCGCGATTGATTGATGTCGTGTGATCCATAATCAGTGTTTCTGGACCGTCACCTTGAGCTCGTATGGCTCCATCTTCAGGACAGCTTGCTCGCCGTCACGCAGCACGACCGACTGGCTCCAGTAATGGGTGTCAACTGTGGGCAGCGCAAGCGTCAAGTAACCCTTCTTGATGGCCTTCTCTATCGCGTCCTGGGTTTCCGGAGAAACCATCTGTGGGTTCTCAAGGTCGGTGACATGACCTTGCAACAGGCACTCTATTTTGCCCACGTCCGGAGCCGCAGCGGGCTTGCAGGTGGCAAAAAACGCGTAGCCAGTCTTTACCACACTACGTTGGATTTCTGGCTCTGTAGACGAAGCACGCCACGTGGCGCCGCTGATAATTGGATATTCGAACTGTTCTTCTCCCCCGGCAGTTCCGTCGCCAAATGTCGATATCTTGCTTTGATGCATTGACGTGCCGTTTTTCAACATTTGAGACGTGATGACGTACTGCCCCATGCCGTCAGTCGGTCCATGTGTGTCTTGTGATACCGGAGATGCGCACGCTACTGCGGGCGCAAACAGGGTGACGAGGGCGAGTGTGATGGCTTTTCTCATGGCATTCCCTATTCAGAAATTTGTTCCGGAAAAGAACCTGGAGCGACAATCTTGCGAAAGTTCACGCCAGGCTTGAACCGGGGCTTGATAGTGGCTGGAATTTCAACGGGATCGCCGGTCGCGATGTTGCGACCGGTCCGCGCCTGCTGATGTTTCGGTTCAAAGGTTCCGAAACCTTGGATGGACACTTTCTCGCCGCCGGCTACGGTGTCCTGTATGGTGTTGATCAGTGCGGCCAACATGCGATCGACGGCACGTTGAGATTGCTCGGTTTGGGCCGCAACGATTTCGATCAGCTCTTGACGGTTCATGTTCCTGCTCAGTTCTGCGGGGATTGTTCGAGGTATGTCCAAAGCCATTCGTTGCGGGTCTCGCCGCTGCGCTTCATCTGCACAAGCATGCTTTTGCGCAACTTGATCCAAGCCAGCGCTTCTTCTGTCACGCGCATCTTGGCTATTGAGCCGCGCCAGTAACTTTCATCGATCCCGAGAATGATCTTGGTGGAGACCGATGAAATGAAGTCTTCAGGGAAATGGGTGGGCGACTGGCTCGCGCAGATCAGTGCCATGCCAAATTTACGAGCTTCCTTGGCGATAGTGTTGATGATGTTCTCAGGGTCATCGTCTGCATAGATGTGCGCCTCATCGAGAACCACCACCTCTACGATGTCGTCTTGCTCGCCGCGCTGCACAGCCTGGGCGAAGAGCTCTTCCAGTCGGAAGAGTACAAACAACTTGCGCTCTTCCATCGAAAGCGCCTTGATGTTGTAGCGCCAGACCTGATTGTCGGGATCAAAAGGCGGTTGCTGGGCCTTGAATACGCCGATGGCATTCAGGTTCTCCAGGCGGTCAACGACGGATTTCAGTACGTCAGTGGAGTCGTACTTCATGACATCGGTGAGCTCGTTCCCGGTCATGATGGCTTCCGCATAAGCGCTATAGGCCTCGATCGCCTTCGTCTTGGCCTTCGTGAGATCCGCCTCTAGCTTCTCGTCCGCGAATGACTTGTCGCCGCGACGCAGCGCCTCCATGCGTTTGCGTTGGTACGCAGCGGCGGCTTTGTTCGCAATTTCCAGCTTGGTGATTGCCTCCACCCCAGTACCCAGGAAACTCATCTGGAGGATGTGGCGTGCCATGCGCAGGGCATCGCTAATCGCGGGGTGCGTTTGCGCGGCGATCTTTGGGGGCCATCGTGTGATGGCTCCGGTGTACTGGTCCGTGGCAACGCGCAAGCAGCGCTGCGTTGGGCACCATTCGGCACCCAGTGCCTTGGCATCAGGGATTTCCGCTAGGGGCACATCAATGTACAGCTTGCCGTCGGACCCATCTGAAACGAGTTGGGCCTTACCCTCATCGATGACCCAGGTGCTGGGATCGTCGTGCTTGAAACCGTGCCGGGCGTACAAGTCGTAGAGGATGTTGCGAAGCGCGGCCTCTTGCTTGGGGCCGAGAGCCCGCATGACGCGATTTACCGTGGCGATGAAGCCCTGGACGCGCTTGCGCACGCCGCCATAGTGCGGATCAGGATTAACCCGCAGCGGATTCATGCCGTAAGAAGTCTGTTCGCTGAACATGACGCTGCTGGCCTGGGGCAGCTCGATATCGCCATGCACATCGAATACGTGGACCCGCAGCGGTTTCCCGCCGCAAGTGTCTTGCATCTGTCGAATCAGGTCACGGAGCCGGTGAGTTTTTCCGGCGCCAGACATCCCGACGATGAGGCAGTGACCGTTCACTACCTTTGTGCTGTCCCATGTGATGGGTTGGCTTTGACCGCGACTTCGCGCCCCGGCGTCCGTGCCAAAGCGAACATGCATGGCGTGCTCCTTCGATTTTTATGTGGATTATACGCCACTTTTATAAGATGAAACGAAATGATTATGGTCCAGCCTTCTCGGTGACATACGGCAGGCCACGCACGGCGTCATCCCAGTGCATCGCCCGGTCGGTGTCCCGGGAAAGCTTGCTAATCCAATTCGCTGAGACGCCCCAACGCTTACTCAGCGCGGCATACGTCCAGCCGCGCTTTGTTACTTCAGTCTTGAAATCGTGCTGGGATAGTCGTGTCGCGGTGGGATCGGGCTTGCTCATGAACGGCTATTCCTTGAGACGAAAAAATGAGCGCCAACCCGTGGGTGACGCGGCAAAATAAGGATGGAGCATGATCAATGCATCTAATGTGGATTATAGTCTTGCAAAATGATCGTGCAACATGTACTATAGTCCATATCGCAACCTCGCCCGACCCAACAAAGGAGTGATCATGGCTTCGTCTCAACCTGAAAAGTCCCGGTCCCTGAAAAGCATGGCCGCTGACACCAATATCCCTGGCGTCAAGAAGAACGACCTCTACCGCATCGATCCCCGTTTGGTGGAAGAGGAAGAGGGATTCAATCTGAGGGACTATGACGATCCCGAGGTGATCGCCCATATCGAGGGATTCGCGCAGTCCTATATGGCGGGTAACTTCGTACCGCCCTGGATTGTTCGCACGGACGGCGACGGGCGCATCCTTGTTGTCGAGGGGCATTGCCGTCGGCGCGGTGCCCTGTTGGCCATCGAACGGGGTGCAGAGCTGCCTTTCGTTGATACCGTGCCCTTCCGTGGGAACGAGTCCGATCGGGTCCATATGATGCTCAAGAGCAACGATGGCCTGAAGTTCAAGCCGTTGAAGATTGCTGAGGGGTACTTGCGTCTCCACCGGAACGGGCACTCGAACGTCGATATCGCCAGGAAGCAGCTCGTCACGCCCGCCCGCGTCGAGCAGATGCTGCTGTTGGCGACGGCCGAGCCGGATGTGCATCAGCTGGTACGCGATGGGGTCGTGACTGCCGACGTGGCTATCGAAGCTGTGCGCAAGTACCGGGAGAAGGCAGGCGCATTCTTGCGAGGGGAGTACGAGAAAGCGGTTGCGCAAGGGAAGGCCAAGGTAACGCGGAGCACGATGCGCGGGCCCACGCTGCCCCCGAAAGTGGTCGGGTCTGTGGTGACCGCCCTGCGCGGCGCAGTTGAGAGCTTCGACAGCGCGACGCGCCGTCGCCTGGCAGCTATGGAGAAGAAAAATCCTGAAGACCTGAAGGGTGAGCGGATCGAGGTTGATGCCCTGACGTTGCTGAACCTTGTTCGTGCGACCGCCGAGATCAAAGAGGCCGAAGCGAAGATTGCTTCTCGTAAGCGCGATAGCGCCCAAGCGGCGTCGCAGCAAGAACTGGGGGTGGACAATGGCGAATAGTCCCCAGGAACTGCTTGCTTACGCGAGCACTATCATCGCTCGGCACTTCAAGGGCGACACAGCCAATGCAGTGAGGGCGCATGAGGCCTTCACAGAGATCATTGCCGGCGTGGTTATGCCGAAAAGCGAGGAGTACGTTGTCGCCAAGGCGGATCTCCTTCACTTAATGAGCGGTGCTATCGGCGCCGCGTATAGCTCCGTGGAGGACGGGGCGCAGCGGCTGCGCCTGAAGTCGATTCGGCAACTCCGTCCTCTTGTGATGGAAGCTTCTGACAAACGTGATGTCGAAGTGATCGGTGTCGATCCGATGGAGGGGACCGGCGACGGCGGGCCTCATGAGGCCCGCTTGTTGCAACAACGCCAGATAGAGCCGAATCCCGTTGCCCAGGACGACAAACGGCCTCGCGTACCGGAGCACATCATCGCGTGCATTCAGGAGTACGGGGACGCCAGGGCCGATGGTGCGGCGAAAGGCGCTTTCGCTATCGGGAGGACTATCGATGCCATCCGCGATTGGGGTGGAACCTTGAGCCAAGTCGACAAGCATGGTGTGCTGGAATCGGCAGCGCGCCAGTGGGAGGCAAAGCACGGTTTTGACAAGTGCGGTGTAGCAGCGTTTCTGCGGGAGGACGCATGCAGTACACGCTGAATCAGATTCAGCTCGCATTGGCGTATTGGGGCGAGCGTGAAGGCCCTGGCGATGGCGTTTCGGTGGGCCCGGTGGTTGGCCTCCTTGCCGACATCTGGGCCGTGATGGTCTACGAAGGTCTCGAAACGGTCGCGGAAGAATCCCTTACGACGAAGCAGTGCGTTGCCCTGCGAGACGCCGGGATCTGATGGGCGGGTGCCCGGATATGAAACGCCAGCGAGTGCGCGGCGTGCCGCATTCTATGGACGGTATACAAAAAAAGCCGCTTGTAAAAGGCGTAGTTCTTTCATGGAAGCTTAAAAATGAACGTCCAACAATTGCGTGACTATCTTGATGCGCTGCTGAAGTCGGGCGTAAGCCCTGATACACCAATCTGCATCGCGGCAAATTCGGAAGCCAGCGAAGTGGACAATATCGCCATCGTGAGCGGTCCGTTCCGGGAAGACCCAGCACCGAAGATGCCTGCGTTTCTTCATTCAGAAGGGAAGTTCGTTTTTCTCGAAACCTGCGACGACTACGAGTGGATGGGGCGTCAGCAATATCAACGCATAGACGCCCCGCCTGTTCCAGAAAAGGAATGGGCACCTGGGCGGGAGTGGTGGCTGCGGGACCGCCGCTAGAACATCCATCAACCTTATTTTCAGAATACCTTCTTTGATTAAGGGGCTAGAGTGAAGGATTTGAATCTCTTCGCGGCGGTGGCTGAGACTTACGTGCAGGCCGGTGAACCCGTGAGCCAGGAGCGTCTTTACGACGCTGTGGCGAGGGCAACAGGTATCAGTAGCGAGGCTTTTGAGGAGCGGCGGCCTGTGGGCCAGGCGCAGTCCCCCGTGAGTCTCTTGAAACGCCGCGTGCGGTGGTATCAGCAGACGTTAAAGCATGCCGGGGTAATTGAACCTGCAGGCCAGCGTGGTTTGTGGCAATTGACAGGAAAGGGCATTGACGGAAGCGGACTGCCGTTGATTGCCGATGGCGCCGCTATCCTCGGCTTTTCGACGGAGCTGGGTATCGCTGTTATTTCATCGTGCGAGCATTTCTTCACGAAGATCTCGGAGCCCATCCACTTGATCGTGACATCGCCGCCATATCCACTTGCACAGCCACGCGCCTATGGCAATGTGCCCGAATCGCGCTATGTCGATTGGCTGTGCAAGGTTCTTGAGCCTGTCGTGCGCAACCTGGTGCAAGGCGGATCCATTTGCTTGAACGTCGGCAATGACGTTTTCATGCAGAGGTCGCCGGCACGTTCGCTGTATCGGGAACGGTTGATACTGGCGTTGCACGCTCGCCTGGGCTTGTACAAGATGGACGAGATCATTTGGACTTCTCCCAAGCCACCTGGCCCGGTCGCATGGGCGAGCAAGAAGCGCGTGCAGCTCAATACGGCATATGAGCCCGTGTACTGGCTTACCAACGATCCGGACCGCGTTCTCGCGGACAACCGGAGGGTTTTGGAGCCGCATAGCGAGCAGCACTCCCGCTTCGTGCGGGCGGGCGGGATAAAGGCAGGCGCGGTGCATTCCGACGGCGCCTATAGAAAGCGCGTGGGGGCGTATTCCAGGCAAACCGAAGGAAGAATTCCGAAGAATGTCCTTGAATTTGCGCGCTGTGCAGACGATCGTGACGCCGCGTATCGCCGGTATTGCGCGGAGCATGGCCTGGCCACTCATGGCGCATCGATGCCCGTGCGCCTGGCTCAGTTTCTCATCGAGTTTTTGACGGAGAGGGGCCAACTGGTTGTCGATTGCCTGGCCGGTCGGTGCAAGGTAGGACTTGCCGCCGAAAGGTTGGGGCGTCGCTGGATCTGCGTGGATCGGCAAGCCGAATACGTGCTCGGCTCCTACGGTCAATTCATTTGAGGGCGCGGGCATGTCGCTCCTGTTCTGGAAAAACTGGCGTGGCCGATCCAGCGATGAAATGCCACCGTCGGCGAGAGTGCTGGTGGTAAGGGATCGAAAGGAGCCAAGCCGCATTCAATGTCGTTTGCTGGTGTACCGCGAAGAGTCCCGCAGCGAGCATCACGCGGCGATTACGCTTTCCTATGTGGCGCTTGATGGGGCGCGCGGGGGATTCAACAACCACCGTTTTATGGGGAGATGGGATTGGTCTCCCGACGGGTCAGGAAGAGTAAGCATCACGGGCGGCAGCGTGATGGTCAATGGCGAGGGGATTCCCCGTGGCGCTCACATCGGCACATACCTGCTTGACGAGGTGGTGCGCTGGGCCAAGCAATGGCCGACAGCGCAAGTGCGCCAGATTTCGCTATCGACTGTGGATGGGTCCGACGAGAATCGTGAGCGGAGGAACCGCTTATATGAGCAATTCGGCATCGTCTTCGAATACACCCCAGACCGTCGATCTGGGGTATCGCTCTCCACGATGGTCGCTGCGCAGCTGACCCCCGTTGCCCCGGAGGTATGGGGCGAGAACATTGAGGAATGGGGCTTAGTGGAGTATCTCCGGCACGGCTGCGCGCAGATAAAAGACCTGTCGTATAGCAACAATCGCCTGGAGCGCGTCCGTCGCGACTTGGTGGCCGAAATTGAGGCTGCTCGGGCCAGGCCGCTGCGCTGGGCATGTCGGCAGCTATGGATGCGGTATCAATTCAACATACTTGTGATTTTTTTTGTAACGTGCGTTGGAGTGATGATGTGGGCCAAATTGTCTCAGTAAGGGCCAAGTTCGGGGAATATGGGCGCTTTGTCTTGGAAAGCAGACAAATTTAAGAAGGCCTTCCGTAAGCCGATAAACAGAAAAGAACTGATAAATTCATATAAAGTATCAAATGATACGTTTTGATTCAGTGGTGGAGTTGTTGTGACCAACTTTGATCCCCAGGCGCTGTATGGCCTTGATCAGACGCTGGACGATGACAGCACAATCGTCCAGGTCGATGACGACGAGGTTCGTCGGATCGCTGCGGCCGAGACGCGGCGCCGGTGCGCCGGAATCAAACTCGCGTCGCGCGTCGTGGGCATGGCCACGGCGATGAGCGGTGACGTGATCGATGCCGATCTGCTGCGCAGTTTGGATTCCATAATGGATCGTGTCGCCTCCATTCGCGAGGCTGGGCTCGGCTTGCTTGGTGTCCGTTCCGATAGCAGCGACTTTGCGCCCGCCTTCAACGCTTTGACCAACATTGCGTTGGATGTTGTGACAGAGGAATGGAAGTGGGCCCAACTTGCTCCTGGCAAGAGCCGTTCGCTATCCAAACCGGTGCTACTGCGGCTTTTCGAGCAGGTCGTGAACCATCAGGCCATCGGGGTGATGGTCGGATACCCCGAGGCGCCTGATCTTGAGCGCGCGCGCAAGCTATGCGCGATGGAGGCTTTGCCGAAGGTCTATGGGCTGGTCAATCTCTTTGACTACTACCAAGCCGACCATGAGGCCCTGGTAAATCGTTTGTTGCTGGCTGTGGTGGCCGAAGCGGAGAAGCACGCAAACATGCTGACTCCCTCCGACGCGATCGAGTTCACCAGGCAGTCTGTGCTCCAACGTCTTTACGGTGTGAGCGTCGGGCTGATGTGTGAAGTCTACAAGCACCACGCCGCGCGGGACGTAATGCGCCTGCGGTCGATGGCGCCGGTGGATCGGTCCATCATGATCGCGCAGTACGAGCGCCTTGGTGGCATGTCGTATGACCATGTTATCGAGGCCCATTCGAGGACGCTTGAACGAGTATCCGAGATGTCGGAGCTCATTGTCGAGTCTCAGAAGAGACGCTGAAACTGGTGAGGATTATGGATTCACACGTAGGATTGGGCGCGCAACTGACAGCGCTGATGACGGGCTTGGCTGACCAAAAAATCAAAGCTGGGGCAAATTTCATTTATGACGGTGGGCGGCTTTTCGCCAGTGATGTAGCCGAAATCGCCTTGCCTTGTGCCTTGGTCATGGCAGATTCGCTGTCGCGCCGTCTTGGCATGGGTGGCTGCGGTTATGAGTTTGAGCTCGGCGCACCGAATCCGGTATTTCCGGTGCATGCGATTCCGGTGAAGCCCCGAGCTTTTTCCGAGGTTGCGCCTTACGTCACCGATGTGTTTGAAGGCGTCATCTTCCACCTGCGGCACGACCTGGTGCGGGTATATGCGCTGGCAGTCGAGCAGATGGGTTACGTCCTGCCCGAGAGCATGGAGCGGCCCGCGCGCGATGATGTGCCGGCGATCCCGGCAGGGGCGATGGACAACCGTCGCGCCGTGATGGGCACCGGGGGCCTTAGCCTGGGAAGGTAGAGGGGACATGGAACCGGATCGCAAATGTCCTACCCCCGTTTACCAGCCCTTCCTAAAGGAGCTTGTGATCGCGGACCTGCAGGACGCGGAACGTAGCGGGGCGTTTGATCGGGATGTATTGCTCTTTGCTCAGGACGGCTATGTGATGCGGGTGCTCGCCGAATGCCGCGATAGGCTCGCAGAGGCATTCACGGCGGCAAACGGGGATAGCGAGGATCCGGAAGAGCGCAGCTCGCGCAAGCGCAGTGCAGTTATAGCGGCCGTTCTGGAGCTTTATGCTCGCCTGAAGGAAGAGGGTGACGAAACCACTGGCGTGCGAGGCTATGCCGGTGCGGCCGCCGTGTTCCTTAATGGCGCCATCGTGGATTACGAAACCTATCTACGCGATGTTGCGCAGCATCTAGAGCAATCGGTCCAAGTGGGGCATACGCCAGATGTGGGTTGGCTGGCCGGGCACACCTACGCGGTGCTTGCGCGTGCATCGCGGACGATAGAAACCGTAGAGGCCGCACTTGGCGTCGAAGCGGGTTGCCGCGCGGAGACGCTCATCAGCGCTGGTGTGAGAGCCATCGGCTCAGCGGGCCAGGATAGCGTTTCCGCAGCTCTGGGAAAACAGCTATGGCGCACAGTAGAGGCGATTGATCGGGCGCCGCAGACCCACGTCATGAACGCCGAGGAAACGCTTGCATCGACAGCCGTGCTCGATGACGTGTGGGATATCGCTCCTGCTGAGCGTCAGGAGTTTGAACCATAGCGTCCGGACAAGCGGACGTTATGCGGGGCCACCCACCGTCGAATCAAGGATGAACATGAATCTGCCAGCCGCGCTCTTTGGCGTGGGCACGTCGCTGCTTGCCGTGCTGTTCGCAGTGAGCGCTGAGCCGGAGGGAGACCCCCAGCACATATATTGTGGTGGGGGTGCGCTTTATGCCTTGGTGTGGGTTGCTGGCCCGCTGCTATTCTAAAAAACGGCGGGGCCTCGTCGGTAGTGTGTCAATCTGACCCGTCAAAAAAATTGTTTTTTGATGTCCATGTGAGTTAACATGCGGCCATGCTAAGAAATGGTGGCTCATGGGAACGGATCTGCTTGGCCCACAACTAAGCGCGAAGGCGATGTCGGCCTGGATTCCGCCTGGCCAAAACTTGCCCACGCTGCCTGGCACCCCAATCGTTGAGCTTGCCTTGCCCGAGTACGAGGCGGCAGGGCTGGGGAAGGCCTTGTGCCGTACACGAGCCTTTGCCTGCGCAGGCGGGCACCTTGTGGCCGGGACTTTCGCGCGATCAATGTGCGCGGATACGAGTCGCCTCCTTGTGGTGACCGCTGAAATGCAGCCCACAGTACTTGGGGAAACTCACGCTGAAATACAAGCGCGCGCGCCGCAGCAGACGGTGCGTTACCTGTTCGACCTTGGCCTACCTATCGAGCTGGTGAGCTTGGGAGCGTCGCGGGCGCAACAGTTCGACACCCTGGACGGGTTGGCCGCTTTCGTGCGGCTTTATCACCAGCGATCATCATGGCTTGAAGGGCATCCGTTGGATGTTGCGATCGCCAAACTGGAACATCAATCGGGCGCGGCACTCGTCTTTGACGGGTCGCGCCTTTTTTGCGAAGGAGCATCAACATGACCGCAGCAACCTGCCGGATGGTGCGGGAGCACGTCCTGTCGTTTATGAGCTCGCTGCCTGGACCAGGCGAGGAGAAAGACGAAGAGGTGATCGTGCGCCCCGACGGTGTGCGGGAGTTCGGACGTCAATGGGTGGTCCGCCGTTCGCCGGATGAGTCCAGTCTCTCGGCGACCCTGAGCCATCGAGATAACGTCATCGAGTTCGGGCTGCTCCAGCGCGAAGGGGATGAAGCGCGCAACGTCCTCTACGCGACGGTGGTGCTCGATGACGAGGAAGTGTTGCTCAATGTGGTGTCAGAAGCCGATATGGACTACAACTTCGACGCGAAGGTGGACGAAAGCAGCTTGCGGCGCCTGGATGATGTGCTCCGGCTATATGCCAGCTATCTGGGCGGCACGTCGGCATCTGTGATGCAGTGACGCGATGGCTTTTGAACTTCCACGTTCTGTGGGTCTGCTGGGCGTCAGGCGCGGCGATATAGGCCCCAATGGTGCCTATTTTTCCACGCAGGGAAGTAGCACCTATTTCGATCCGACCAACGCCGGCGTCGAGGTCTATGACCTGGGTCAGGTACGCATAGCGGACACCACAGACAAAGATGTCGCCGAGTCGATTCTGACCAGGGCGTTGGAGCACCCAGGATTGTTTGAGCAGGATCGCGAGAGACTGACCGAAGCGCTGGAATCCGCGCAGCGCGGAAAGCCTTTCGTGGACTACTTCCTGGCCGACGAGCTTCCGCTTCCTCAAGCGGCGCGGCAGCTTGGGTACGGGGGGATCCAAGTATGGGAGAACGACGATTGGGCTTCGCCTTCAAGCGTCTTTGTCTGGGACATCCAGAATGTTCGCCGGTTGTCGCCCGAAGAGTCAGCGCAGGTGCGCGCTTATTTTATGAACGAGCAAGGAATTCGTATGGAGATCTCGCAAGGCAAAGACGGCTTCTGGCTGGTGGACGGAAAGCCGGTGGTGGTGCAGACGACGCGGGATGAAGACGGCTTGACCGCCCATGGCGCCAACGTCCCAGAGGATCAATTGGCGGAGCTAGTCGAGAGCCATAAGCATGTGCAGGTGAAAAATCAGCTTGGAGAGACCGTCCAGCTTTCCTTCGACATGGACGGCGAGACGCTCGTGGTGAAGGACACCGAAGACCTTCGCACTGAGACCATCGCCACACTGCGACAGCACGCAAATGCGTGGCAAGAAGCCGCCAACCGGCCTCCCAACGTACTCACCACGAACCGCCTTATCGTGCTGGATAAGCATGGCCGCGCGTTTGGCAGACTATATGCGAACGGTAAGACATCCCTAAGCCTGAAATTGCCGGACCCCGACTTCGAGGGCGTGACCCTTCTCTCCAAGACAGGAGCCGAATATGCGATGGCGGAGCTCATGAAAGCGTGCCCGGAAGAAGGGCCGTTTGTTGTATGCGACTTCCAAGAGTATGCCCAAGAGCAATGTGACGAGTCTCTTGAGTTGATCGGGCAGATACAAGCGGTCGGCGATGCCGCGCGGATGGCAAACCTCGCAGAGAATCAGCGGCAATTCGTGGAGGCGCTGCGCGAAGGGACTGGGCTATCGCTCTCGGCCGCGTTGCAATTGCAGGAGCAGATGCGAGAGCTCGCGGCGCAACATTGCATTTTGGCGCGGCTGAGCGCTCACGAAGGGGGGCTCAGTAGTAAGGAGGACCATGCCATTTGCACAATCGAGGCGAGCGTAAAGGCGCTATTTGGTGACTTGCCTGGTGTGGATGGTCTGACCTTCCACGACGATCCGCATGACCGCACCATCAAGATTGATCTTCGGGGTCAACCGCTTTGGGTGCCCCTGGATGAAAAGCGCGTGCGGGAACTGAGCGACGAACGGTTTTGGGAGGATTTTCAAATGAAAAAGCTGTATGTGACGCTCTTGATCGAAGATACGGGCAATGCCGCTTTTGTCGATACGGGACGCAATGAAGAGGTTGCTCGCATCATCCAAAATGCCGGCGACAAGATCAAATCGCTGCCAGGCCTTTGGGGCGCCGACTTCAAGCTATACGACATCAATGGCAATCGCGTTGGCTGCATGGATGTCGCGGACAAGCTCCCAGACGGACCCTTGCAGGATGGAGCGGTGCGAGTTGTTATCGAGACTGGCAATGCGGCATTCGAAAACGATGCTGCAAGTGAAGTGGCCCGCATCCTGCGGGACGCTGCCTCGACAGTCCGTAGTGGGAAAGATGATTTTCCGCTGACTGATATCAATGGCAATGTCGTCGGCTCCTACCTGTACCAGGCCGCGCCGTCGTTGGAGCAAGATGGCGTGATTGACATGAGAAAGGCCCTTGCCGAGGGCCGGGTCTATCTCGCCGAAGATGGCTACTCGGGCATTGCCGAAGACGAGTATCGGTACGTGGTGACTGCGCCCGATTTCGAGCCAGGATACGGGCAGGGCGAGGGCGAGGTGTGGCTTGTGAACGCCAAGGGCGAGGTCGCCAACGGCTATGAAGAGCCGCAGATAGTGCGAGAAAACCAGTTCGACAAGCTCAGTGGCGACCAATTTAAATCGCTTGAAGATGTCGTGCTGGGGCGTGTCTCCTTCGAAGAGTACGAGCGCCGCATGAGTGGCGATGCGCCTGAACTAGCGTAATTAACCATCATCCTTGCCGGAAGCCGAGAGGAAACAACATGGATCGTGATTTGGCCTTGCGCCTTCAGGAGCGCGGCATGAAGAATGCCGACGCGCACAATTTTTCTGTACGGCTCGCCTACTTGGCTGAAAGGCATACGAAGCTGGCCGTAATGGCTTCAGAGGGCGGGTACGACCAGGATCGGTTGGATATCGCGAAAGAGATGGCGCGCGCTCACGTACGGGAGCTGCTGCAAGAAGTGAACCGCGTGACGATTGAGAGCGGCAACTTCGCACTGATCCAAGACGTGGAGTTCGGATTCGACCCCCGTGCGACCACCGTGAATTTGCGCCTCGCGTCCGGGCATGCGAATCGGATGGACGGCAGTTGGGGGATTTCCGTAAGCGCCGAAATGCTCGAAGCCATCGATGGCGATGCCCTGCTCGATGCGCTCAATTGGAAAGAAGACCTGAAGGAGCGGCTCGCCACCAATGGCCAGGATCCCCGATGGCTGGATGGGATCTTGGGAAAGATGCAGGCCGAGAAAATTACGAGCCTGGATGATGCGGAAATCGAGCGCGTATTTGACCAAGTTGTGCTGTCAGGATTCTGCATTGAGTATGCGAAAGCTGCGCGCCAGTGTGGCTTGATCCTCGATGACCTTTATCCTCTCACAGCGCTGGATCGCGACATCGAAGATGAGCTGGTTGTTAGCAGCGGTGAGGCACGGAATGGGCTGCGCGATGAAAGTGGCGAGCTCGTCCTGTACACGTCGCCGTCTTGCGAAAGCTATGTCGCCCAAATGCCGAACGGGCATATTGCCATCACCGACGGCTGGAGTACCGATTATGTGACCATTCGTGGGAAGGGTGAGTGGGTACGCGAATCGGATCAACTGACGATCACACAAGACATGCGCGATTTTCTTTCTTCAGTCGGCAGCGTGGAGGAGGCCGTGGAAGCGGCCAAGAAGAACGGCAATCGTGCAGACGACGATGCCCCGAGCCCGATGTAGGTGACGTATGGCCGAGCACCCGAAATCCCACGAGGTAGAAGCGCTGACGCCTTTGCAGGAGGAAGCGCTGGCGACCTTTCGCGACAAGAACGGCCGAAACTGGAAATCCGCGCTGCGAGATTGCTGGGAGCGAGCCCGTTATCCCGGAATGACAGAGGAGCACTCGGCGGCGTTGCAGCGGGTGCGCAACACGCTCGGCCCGGAATGGCTGATGAAGTATCGCGTGCCGGAATTGCAGAAGAGCCCTCAGGTCGATCGGTACGAACGCATTAATGGCATAAAAAATCGGCTCGCCCAGGGCGGGGATGATCCGAAATGGCTTGATCAGTTGATTGAGACGATGAGGACTCAGGATATCGCGAGCTTGGCCGATTCGGAGATCACGCGGGTGTTCGGTAGCGTGATGTTGTCCCATTTCTGCATCGAGTATGTGAAGTCGGCGCGCGCATGCGGATTGACGCTTGATGATGTACGCCCGGCCACCGCGCTTGGGCAGCACGCCAGCGTGGGCCCGGACGATGTGTCGGCTCGTGTGGACGAAGCGGAGCGGCGGCTTCGAGCTCTCGGCTTGGAGATCCTGTCGGAAGCCGAGATCGCAGCGTGGAACCGGGATAAGAACGAGCATGGCGCGCTTTATCCCGATGTGTCTCTGACGGGTTGGGTCGAGCTGGATGGATTCCTTACCAAGGAGTTCTATGTTCGCGATGCCGGAGGCGATGCGATAGGTGTTTACCGCAAAGCATGGTTCGGCGACTACGCAGGGAGTGATGACAAGGAGCTATTCATCACTGATGCGGATGGCAATGAAATTGATTTGGACGCACGCGGGCTGGAGCCGTGACTATGGCTACGCGTCTTCAAAGCGATGTCCTTGTTCCCCTTCACGGGATGGACGATTTCGAGTCTTCGCTTGCACGGTTGAACAAGAAGGCGGAGGCCTTTGGGCTCGACCCCATAAAGGTGGTCGCAACAAGCCAGCAACGCTACTACTGGAAGACGCAGGATACGAGCGCGGGTACCGAGGCATATATTGTCCGGCTCATGGAGGGAGATGAGCCGCCCTTCGGACGCGCGGTATTCCTGGTCAATCGCCTTTCGTTGGACTACCCGATTGTCAAGTTGGGCGACTGGTCCGTTGTGGGTCAGATCGAGGCGACAGAAGCGGGCAACTTGTTGTTCTCCGTCTCTACCGATCCCGATGACGTGGAAGTGATGCGCTCACATGCTAACTGCGCAATCAATTGCGAGCACTGCAACACGAAGCGTGCCAGGAAGCTCAGTTACTTGCTCAAAGATCGACAAGGCAATTACAAAGAAGTTGGCTCTACCTGCCTGGAAGATTTCGCCGGAGTCGATCCGAGCATTGCGCTTTTCACGCAGCAGATGCATGCGTTCTGGAGCGACTACGGTGAAGAATCGTTCAGCGCCGACACCGGGCGCGTGACCGCGATGCCGGTCAAAGGTTATCTTGCTCGTGTTCTCTTCTGCATGGAAGTAGATAAGGGCTTTGTGTCGGCTGCCAAGGCCAAAGAGGCTTTCGTGCTCGCCACGTATGAACGTGCCGCTGGGCTTGATCGAGAGCTTCAACGGGATGCAAGGCGTCGCGATCGCTTCTATCAGGACTACGAGCGTCACGCCCAATACGCCGATAAGATCATTGCTTGGTGGCTGAAATCGGAGAACGACGACTCATTCACGAGCAACGTAAAGACCCTGTTCTCAAACGAAAACATAGAGCTCAAGAGCAAGTATCTGGCCTTTGCGGCGGGCGCGGTAGCAGGGCACCAGCGGCAGCACGCCAAGGAACGTGACGCCGAGATTCCATCGGTTCATGTCGGTGAGGTTGGCCAGAAGCGTGATGAACCGCTCACGTTCCACTCTGTGACGAGCTGGGATACCCAGTACGGGTTGCAATGGCGTTTAAATTTCCGGGATTCAAACGGAAATCGGCTGTCATGGCGCACCTCCAGTCCGCCCGACGATCTGCTCAAGCCTCAAGCTGTGGACCGCACCTTTGCGGCACGCTTCAAGGTGAAAAAGCATGGCGAATACAAAGGGGTTGCGGTTACCGAGGTCTCGCACCTGAAGGTCGATCGTTGGCTGGACGCCGAGGTCGAGGTTGCGCCTTCCGTCGCGGTGATCACGATTCGCCCCGATACCGCGGCTTTCATGGACGTGGGCATGCGCAATGAGCTTGCCAATATCGTTCGTGCGGTTGCTGAGCAGATGGACCGCACGCCAGGGGAGGAGGTTGACGTATGCGACATCAACGGAAACACGGTCGGTTCCATTTCTTTTGCAGAGCCGGAGCAAGCTGTGGCAGACGATGATGTGCGGATCTCCATCCGGCTTTCTCCTGGAAGATCAGCATCGGAGGTAGCTGCTTTGGTGGCACGGGCAGCGCTGGCTGGTGAGAGAGGAGTGGAAGACGAAAACGGCCTGGTCATCGGCGCCATCGAAATAGGGCGCGCCGTCCAGGCCCAACAGAACGACGTGCTGTCCGATGAGTCGCGTCCGACCCTAAGCATGTAAGGGAATCTATGCCTGCCAATGTCTTTGTGATTGAAGCGCCTGGAAAGCGCAAGGCGTTGATTGCGGCGCTGCGCGCGGCCGGAATGCGGGATGTCAGCGTATTGGCTACAGTGGGGCATATCGGCACCAATCCCGATGGCTTCAAGCCGATAGGTATCGATGATAGGTATCGCGAGTTGGCCTATCGACTGAAGCCCGACCGCGAGTGTGTCGCTTTGGAGATCGAGCAAGCGGCCAGGTCAGCCAAGCACGTGTATCTCGCCTCTGATGACGACCAAGAGGGGGACGTGATCGCCCGTGACGTGCTTCGCTTTTGCATCGCTGATAAGGATCGGTCAAAGGTGTTGCGCGTGCGGCTGAAATCGCTGGCCCCGTCAGAAGTGAAGGCTGCATTGGCTGCGGCCGGGCCATTCGATGAAATGACGGCTTGCCGTGGTGACGCCAGGCGCATTGTGGATCGCCTTATCGGGTCGCTGTCGGGGGAAGAGGGGGCAGTCGGGCGGGTGCAGGGTTCATTGCTGCTTGAGCTGCAATCGAAGGTGCCGGTCGTGGGCATCGTCACTTTTGCAGCATCAAGTGATGATGGGAAAGGGGATTGGATCGCCAGAAGACCCATTTTCGCTGGTGAGGCGGTGCCTGATGTCACGCACTTTGATGCGCGGCTGTCCGTGGGTTCAGTGAAACAGGGCACCATGGCGAGCCGTCCGATGAACCACGATGAAATTTTGTTGTCCGCAAGCCTGGCGACGGGGCGTGAGGTGTCCGAGGTCTCAAGCGCTATGCAAGACCTCTACGAGCGTGGGCAGATGACCTACCCGAGGGCCAGGGACTGTGCGATTACGCCCGAGGCGGTGCGGCGAATTACCGCGATCGCGCGCGCAAGCGGCGCCGGATTCGTGCCTGGCCTCTTTACGGCTGTGCGTGAACCTGGAGGCGAGTATGCGCATGAAGCCCCTAACCCCATGGTCATCGGTTTGGCGTTGAACCGTGAGCTTTCCTTGCTGCCTTTTGAGGAGCGGGTGCTTGTACACCTGACAAGGCGCTTGATCGAATGCGGCGTGCCGTGTGAGCTGCAAATGCCAAATGCCGCGCAGACTTCGACGTTGCCTTCTTCCGCGCAAGGCCTGGCTTGGCATCGACGGGATGCAAAGGGGTCGATCTTGTGGAACGAGCCGATCTCGCCGGGATTCCAGGCGTGGACTCCGGCCCAGTCGCTGCTGCATTTCATGAGCAAGAACGGGTTGGGTCGACCATCTACGATGGTCGATCACGTGAACAAATTTCTGACACGCGAACTTGTCACACAATCCTTTGATTTGACTAAGAAAGGCATGGAATGGAGCGCCAATGTTGGGCGGCATTTCGGACATCAAAATTTGTCAAAATTGATCGAGAATTACCTCGAAGTCAATAAAAAAGACTCATCTATGATGGTTGCTGATATGATAGAAATGTGTGGTTTGAGCACCATTTCTACCGACCGACATCAGGATTTTGACAATGAAAACGATGAAGTTTCAGCCGGGTACTTACCTTGAAATGGACGACCTGGCCGGTGGCCGAAAGGTCGTCTGCGTCGGGCGCGACGGCTCGACGTACTGGGACATGCTCGACGCGGATCGCATCACGCCAATCGTGATTCACCCCAGTCAGAATCCGAAAGGTCTGGGATCCATCGCCGATTTTCTCCAGGCGAGCGGTCTGCAGGATACGGCCCAGGGTGTGATCGACCATCTGCGCGATCAAGGCCTGGACCCGGAAGGTAATGCGCTTTTCGTGATGCGCGTGCTGTGGGAAATGGCGCGGAACAGCGATGAATCTATGTCCGGTGACGCGCTCTATGGGCAGGCCGTACGGGCGGCACAAGCACAGGAAGCAGCGGCACTCAGGATTCACGCGCGCGCTGCGCAGTACAGCGTCCAGCAGTAAGGGGCGCGGCATGTCGAAGATACTTGTCATCGCGGAAAAGCCGTCGGTCGCCCGCGATATTGCGCAGGCCCTGGGCGGTTTCTCAAAGGCCGAGGGCGGCTGGCTCGAACGCGGCGACGCGCTGGTGTCTTCTGCCGTTGGGCATCTGGTAACTCTGCATGTGCCTGAAGCGCAGACCACAGGGAAAGACCTCGACACGCTGCCGGTAATTCCGCCGCGCTTCGGCCTTCAAGTCCTGGACCGCGCCAAGCCCCAATTCAATTTGCTCGCACGGCTCATGAAGCGAGAAGACGTGACGCAAGTCGTGAACGCTTGCGACGCGGGCCGCGAGGGTGAGCTCATCTTTCGGCTGATCTACGAGGCGGCTGGCTGCAAAAAGCCAATCCGACGCATGTGGTTGCAATCCATGACGGCGGACGCGATCCGCCAGGCCTATGAAGGCATGCGGCCGGGGGACGAGTTCAATGCGCTGGCCGACGCCGCGAAATGTCGCAGCGAGGCGGACTGGCTGGTCGGCATCAACGGCTCGCGTGGCATCACGCGCCTGCGCGAGCGGCAGAAAGGCGCCTATGAGCAAATGACGGCAGGGCGGGTCCAGACTCCCACGCTGGCAATTGTGGTTCATCGTGAAAGTGAGATCCGCAATTTCGTGCCGAAGGATTACTGGGAGGTGCATGCGACCTTCGCTGCACAGGCCGGAACCTATTCGGGCCGATGGATGCGACAGGGGGAAAAGGCAGGCGAGGGTGAAGACCCTGATGCGGCGGGTGCCCGCATCTTCGATAAGGGCCAAGCCTTGGCGATCGTCGCGATGTGCGATGGCGTGGCGCCCAGCTCGGTTACCGATGAGTCCAAGACCACTTCGAACGCTGCGCCCCGATTGTTCGATCTGACCACGTTGCAGCGGGAAGCGAACAAGCGGTTCAAGTTCTCTGCCAAGCGTACCCTTGATATTGCACAGGCGTTGTACGAAAAACACAAGGCCACGACTTATCCGCGAACGGATGCGACGGCGCTGCCCGAGGACTATATCGACACGGCAAAGCAGGTGCTCGGAAGCTTGGGTTCGCGTGCAGCGTTTGGCGAACACGCCAAGCGTGTATTGGACAGCGGATGGGTGCGCGCAGACAAGCGGATTTTCGACAACAGCAAGATTTCCGACCACTTTGCCATCATCCCGACCGAAACCGCGCCCAGCGGGCTGGATCCGGATGAAGCCAAGATTTACGACCTGGTGGTACGGCGGTTCATCGCCGTGTTTCACCCGGCAGCACAGTACAGCCTGACCACTCGGATATCCGTGGTGGCCGGTGAGACGTTCAAGTCCACCGGCAAGGTGCTTGTGGATCCGGGTTGGCGTGTGGTTTACGGTGGCCAGGGAGACGACGACAGAACGCCGGCACTTTGCGCCGTACAGCCGGGTGAGCCCGTGCAGACGCGAGGCGTGGAGGCAAAGGGGTTGCAGACCAAGCCTGCCGCACGCTTCACCGAAGCTACGCTCCTGGCCGCTATGGAAGGCGCCGGCAAACTCGTGGATGAAGACGAGCTGCGCCACGCCATGAGCGAGCGTGGGCTAGGCACGCCGGCAACGCGTGCCGCGACGATCGAAGGGCTGCTGTCGGACCAGGACGGCCAGGGGCGTGCAAAAGAACCCTACTTGCGCCGCGAGGGCAAGGAACAGCACCTGGTGCCTACCGAGAAGGGCATGGGCCTGGTGACCTTCCTGGAGACCAATGGCGTGGGCTCGTTGACCTCGCCCAAGATGACAGGGGAATGGGAGCAAAAGCTTCGGCTGATGGAGAAGGGGCAATACAGCCGTCGTGCCTTCATGGACGAAATCGCCGCGATGACGCGCGACATGATCGACGTGATCCGGCGCAAAGCTTCAGATATGCCCGTCGCGCCCGTCGCGCAACTGGCCGTGCCGTGCCCGAAGTGCGGAAACCCTGGTGTCCAGGCAAAGGTTCGCACCTTCGAGTGTGCGGCGGCATGTGGTTGGAAGATGTGGCGCGAGATCGCCAAGCGCGATCTCAGCGACGCGGAAGCGCAGGAACTGTTGCAGAACGGGTCCATCAAGCCGCTTGATGGCTTCGTGAGCAGCAAGACGAATCGGAAGTTTTCAGCTGGTCTGAAGCTTGGCGCCGAAAGTAAGGTTGAGTTCGAGTTCGCGGAACGCGAGCCGGTGCCGCTGGGCAATTCGATTGGAGCGCCGTGCCCGAACTGTGGCAGTGTCGTACACGTGAAGTGGGGTGAGCATCCTCAGTTCGTGTGCGAAAACGGCGATTTCAAACTGTGGCGCAAGGTCGCGGGCCGGGACTTGTCCGATGACGAGGCTCGTGAACTCCTCACCAATGGCAGTTTGGGTGCGGTTCACGGCTTTATCAGCAGCAAGACGAAACGACCATTCTCTGCTGGCCTGCGATTGACGGCCGACAACAGCAAGGTCGAATTCGTTTTCGAGCCGCGTTGAGTGGGCCGACGCTGATATGGAACTAAGCGAGGCGGTACACCTGGTGCCCAACCAGGCCTATGAATTCAAAATCCGCGATTGGCGCTCGCCATTGGGCGATCTGATTCTTGGTGAGACGAAGATGCGGACGTTCCTGGGGATCGAGCTCGTTGGCGCTGTCGGCATGCCCAAGGAGCCATTCATCCATGTGATGAGTGCCGATGGGAAAGACCATCTGATTGCAATCGAAACCATTGAGCATTTTGAGGTGTGTCATGCAATACAGTGACGAATACGTCCAGGCAGTGATGGAAACGGGCGAGCGGCTGCCCGCCGAGATGTGCGAAGCGGACATGCCTCAGGAGATCCTGAGCAACCCCGTATACAACGGGATCGGCATCGTGGAAGAAGAGGAAGAGTGACATGGCGACCCGTGACAGTTTTCGGCAACGGCTGACGAAGGGGCTCATTCAGGGGCTGGAAGAGCACGATGGACTTCCTTGGGCACAGGTGCGGAACAATGTGGTTTCGCGCCCGTTCAATCCCGTGTCTGGCGTCAAATATAAAGGTGGCAACAATGTGGGCTTGCTGCTGGAGCAGTTGCGGCGCGGATCTTCGGATCCTCGCTGGATGACGCTTAAGCAGGCCAATGAAGCCGGGTACCGCATCCGCGCAGGCGCGAAAGCAGCCTATGTCGAATACTGGGACTGGGGCGTGCCCTGGCTCAAGCTGAACAAGGCCGATGACAAAGATGCCTCAGCAGAAGACGATGAAACGGAAGAGCAGGCCCGTGCTCGCACCAAGCCCCGTCCATTCTATGCCGCCCTCTTCAACGGCGCCGACGTGTTGGGTCTGCCGGAGATTGTGCGCGAGCGAACCTGGCAGGCACATGAGGTGGCTGAAAAGCTGATCAGGGCCACTGGTGCCGACATAGAGCATGAAAGCTCCAGTCAGATCGGATCGTACGTAGTCGTGAATGGCGCGTACTACACGCGTGAGCCAGACAAAATCTTAGTACCTCCACGCAACGCCTTTAAGAGCCAGGACGACTATTACGCTACGGTGATAGGCATGCTGGCACGCTGGACCGGCCATGCGTCGCGCTTGGATCGAAAAGCCCCAGTCCTACCGCATATTGTCGGGGATGCGGCGCATGCGCGCGAAGAGCTGCGGGCTCATATTGCCACGGTTTTCCTGACATCGATGCTTGGCATCCAAGGCAAACAAGACGACGGCGGCAGGTATGCCGGTGTGTGGCGCGAGATGCTCAAGGGTGATCAGCACGAGATCTTCCGTGCCGCGCGCGACGCGGAGCTGATCGTGGATCACATTTTTGGCTACGCCCCGGAGTTGCGTGAGATTGTGGACGGGGCACTGGCAGCAAATATGCTGCCGGAAAATCGCTCAAAGCGTCGGCTGCCGATCGGCGATGAACTGCCCAATTTCATTCCTGCAGGCGTTGAACCGGCCGCGCCAGTCGTGCGAACTGGGCGCGCCGATCCACGTTGGGCTGGATTCGAGAAAGCGCTGCTGGAAACCGCCAAGAAAGCTGGGCTGAACGCGGAGGCGATTGCCCCCGTGTTCGACATGATCGAACCGAACTTCACGACGATCATGGATGGGATGAAAACCAAGGGCGTAGATGAGGATATGGTCTACCAGATGATCGGCGCCCAGATCATTGACGAGATGAAGCAAGCCGACGTGCACCACCAAAAGTGGGAGGAGTTCGCCGGCAAGGTGCGGACATCGGCGAACGGAATCGAGGTCGAGGTCGTGGAGTCGGCGTTGCAGGAGATCAACAGCCGCTATCAGAAGGTACTGGTCGAAAGCGTGAACGCCCGTTGGGACGCGCAGAAGACACAGCAGGCATTGCACCAGGTGCTGTACGGTCAGGACAATGCCGGCGCGGTGATCGACGCGGCGTTTGTTCAGCGTCTTGTGGACGCAAGCCCCGCAGCCAAGGCGCTGACGACAGCGTCCGATGAGGACGATGATGACGTGCTGATGCCCTTGGGCATGTCTGACGTGCTGCCGGAGGACGCCGGCATCGTGGACGATGAGCGGATGGCCCGCCCGAGCCCCAGCATCTAAAACCGGCCGGTCAGGTTAGTATCACGCTCGAATCGCTGCACGAAGACCGGAGAATATTTCAAAGAGCAGAGGCAAGTGATGCAACCGGAATGGCGCGAGTTTGACGATGGGGAAGAGTGGTTTGCAGGAAGGGTGCTTTGGGTGTGGGCACCGACTTGGGAAAAGCCTCGGCTGGCGATAGCGGACAGCGGAGACGACTTCGAATGGTTTTACCAAGGCGGTGCGAAGCTCGAAGACGCGCGCTCGGAGTACCCAACGCATTGCTGCGATCCAGAGCCACCGGCTCCGCCGACAGTCTGAAAGCAGCACGGAAAACGAAAGGGATGTCGGGTTTGCGTCATACAAACACTGACGCGCTCCGCTTGTCGGCCCCTCGCCCAGCACGCTGGACGAGGGGCTTTCTTCATGACCTGCTATGGCGGGGCCTGTTGAGCAGCCGATCTTGGGTCAGGCCAGGAAATCTTCAAGGCTGCGGCCCGCCGTCAAGGCGTCGCGCAACCAAAAGGGGCGCTTGCCCATGCCGCTCCAGGTAGCCCCTGTCTCTGGATTCCGGTACTTGGGCGTTCGTTTCCTCTTAGCCGCTTTGGTAGCGAGGATGCGCCCATCCTGGCGCGTCCGCTTGGCGGCGTAGGGCTCCCAGGCGTTGGCGATATCCTGCGGCGTGATGCCGGCGTTGCGCATTTGGGCGATGATGGCTGGGATCGCTTTGTTCCGGATAAGCCGTTCTTTCTGCGCCTCCAGTTTCGCGATTTCGCTTTCTATCTGCTTGAGCTTCTTGTCCATTATCGTTGGTGGTTGAACAGCGGTTTAGGTAGAACGGAACGTGCCTAAGGAGGTGCGACTTCACGGGCGATGTGCGATCCAGCCCGTTGGCGTTTCATCGCCGTTTTTGAGCTTGCGGTATTCCGCGATGGCGAGATCGCGGTCCTTGAAACAGTACCTATGGGCCCACCCCCAAAGCGACATATCAATATAGACGGCAGTCGTGTATAGCAGCTTACCCAAGCCGACAATCGTGCCATCATCAAGCTGACGAACGTCGAGATAAGTGTTGCCGCCCATTGCCTTGATTTGTTCAGGCAGCGACAGTTCTTCAAACTGCTGGCCAGACATCATGCGTCTGGCCCCCAGGTCTTGGAGATAGCCTGGAATTCGGCTTCCAGCGCTTGGTCGATATGGTCCGGGTATTTCGCCAGCCTCGCGATGAGGCCGAACACAGTCACTATGTCACGAGCGATGGCGCGGTCTATGCCCCACAGGTTGGTCATGTCAAAACCACCACAACGGCCTGCATCCCACCACGCTAGAAGGAAGTCTGCCACGCGGCGGCTTTGACCAGTGTTCCCCTGGGCGTGCTTTACCAGGCGCAGAAGCGCGGTCCGTTCTTCTTCTGTCGGTGGGGTTTCATCGTAGGCTGCTCGCAGCTGAGCAAGGTCTTGGCTGACCTCAGTTATGCGGACATGGCTGGGGTCCAAGGTGCTGGCTGTCGCGGGTTTGGGGAACTCGTCCTGGATCATGTGGTGTCTCGTCAATGGTTCATGTCATCAACGCGGCGCGCGGCATTGCCGTTTTTCACGCATTTAGAACAATAGTCAAGGCGTCCATGATTCTGCCAGCCATAACGCCGCATGTACTGCCGGACATCCGCGTTTGTGGCGTTGGGCGTTGGATAGTGTTCCGTCTCGCCACACCCATCGCAGGTATATTGCTTCCAGGTTTCGATCATGGATTACCTGCAGGGTCTCAGTATAGGGTCGTCTTCATCGACGCCGTTGGCGACGGCCATGTCTCTGTAGCTTTCATGGAGCTCATGGCCACCATCCGTTACGTCATCGCGAATCTCGCCTTTGATTCGAGCGACGCGAACACGCAGATTGTGGTCTGCGCCCCGCAATAGGAAGCCTGCACAGATGGCAGGCTTCTTGGCACCTGATTGATGGCACGCGAAGGTGTTTGACGCCATGTCATATGCGGTCGTGGCGGAGTGCCGAAAGGCTTCGGGGGGGAATTCACCTGTGGCGTCTACGCGCCACGGGCAATCCGAGCACGGTGTACGCCGATATAGCATTTGCCCGCCCTGCACCGTCACCACTTGGTGGTCGGCACCTGCCGGCGTGATAGCGACGATCGCGGGCTTACCGCGCGCTTTGCTCACCTGGTTTCTTTCGGTAGGAGTTTCGGCAGTGCTTTCAAGGAAACCCGGGTGCTTCAGATCCACAGTCAAACTGCTCTCGGTCATACCTTTACCGATGTATGGCCTGGCCCATTTTCGGCGCTGGGCCGGGGTGCGGCTGCTGCACGCGCGTTCATGTCTGCGGCGCCATGCCTTGCATAGGCCTTGCATATCCCGATTGAAGATGGTGAACAGTCGGTACTCCGCGCCGCAGAATTGGCAGCGCGCACTACCGCTATTGTTGACCCCCATGGATACCTCCTTGTGGACCCAAGTTTTTACCGCGTTTCGCCGGCCAGCGCCTGTTTGGCAAGCAGTATGGTCACGTGGTGGAGGTAATGACCAGCGACTCGCGCGGCGGGGCGACTTTCATCCAGCCCGAGCGCTCGAAGGTTCGCTTCATTCAAGCGGAAACCGCACAGCAGGCTACCTGCACTCGCGATTTGGACAGTCTGAGCTGGAGTCAATGCGAGCAGAATTTGTGCGGTCTCTTCATCCAGCCCCAGGCGAAACATCGCGCTCGCGCGATTGTCCCGCAGCAGGTGCTTTGCCACCAACAGGTATGAGAGGTTGACCTCTCGGATAGCGCTGAGCGTGTCGATGCTCAGCTCACCGGGGCTCTGCATCCTGACTCTCCATATTGCTGAGCGGAGCATCGGTTTCGGGCGCATGCAGCGCTTGGGCGAGCCCGGGGCCATGCACTCCCATCGCGCACGTCACGTATGTGACGTCGCCCTGCTGCCGCAGGAAGAGGTGGTTGTTCCCGACCCTTCGCTCATAGTTGCCCGCCACATCGGGAGAAAGCCCCGCGATGCTTGCGATCGACCTGAATGATTTGTCTGTGAAGACCGTTTCGTAGACAGCGAAATCCCGGTCCTGCCCACGAAAGGACCGGATATTGAACCGCGTCGCGGGGAAGCCAAGGACGTAGACGGGATTGGGTATTGTGTACTCCGCTCCGGTGGTAGAGCGAGCGGAATCCATGATGGGCCCTCCGCCCAAGTTCGATATCCAACTGATCAGCTCGTGAGGCTGTGCACCGCCATGGCAGGACAGGGCCATTTCCAACTGACCTCTGCTGGTTTGGGGGTCTTGGGCGTCGGGGCGCGCCTGCGCCACGCCCTGCATGGAAATGAGGGCCACAACGAGAAAATTGCAGGGAAAATTCATGAGGCTCTTGTACATCCGGGGAAAGCAGCCGCCGCTACACGGCGCAGGGTTTTGGGATCTGCCTAGCGGACAAGCTCGGCCTCAAGGGTGCGTGCGCGGCTACTGCGGCGTGTAGTGGGATGAAAAGCAGCTTGCGCCGGCATTGCCGTATGCGAGCTCGGCAGAGAGCTCTGCCAGTCCTTTTTAGTGGTGGCGATGAGGGCTTCAAGCCACCCACTTTGTACAGACTTGCAGCGATCTTCGATTTCTGTGTCCAGCACAAGGTATACCCATCAGAAAACACGTTTTGCGATGCGAGGATTGTGGACTATAGTACGTATGTCGTCAACTTTTTAGTGGAGGGAATCATGCCCAATGCCATTCTGTGCCGCGTCCTGCTGTGCACCGCGATCGTGATATCCAGTTCGCTTCTTTCCGGGTGCAACGATGAAAAAGCTGCTGCCAGCAGCCAGCCGAATGCTGACCAGGCCGCACTTGAAAAGCACAATGCCGATCTCGCGCGCAAGAACGCCGTCAAGAGCATGATCAAGTGACGGGCGCCACTATGGACAGCCTCAACCTTCAGCCGTACCTTCCGCAGTTCAGCGCCATCGTGCTGGCTCATTTGACCGCTATGCCGGACGAGCAATGGGAGTTCTATCGCCATCGCGGATGCACCGTCGAGGGGACCGTGCGAGCCCTGGATAAGTCTTATGTCATTGCCGACGAGACGCGTGAATCGCTGTTGAAATGGGCGGTCTCGGAGGAGTGGGGCGCCAAGATCGGTGAAGTGATCAATGCGCCGCGCTATAAGGCGCACACGGCCAAGATCGGGGAGATCGAGGGCCAGCCGGTGTTTTATATCGACGAGGCGGGGATCTATATCTGGGCGAAGGAGCCGGAAAGCAATATGACCCTTTCCTTTTGGGTGACCTTTCCGGCATACCCATTAGGGTGGTGAGATACAAAGGTGGCAGCTTAACCAGCTCGGAAACCAAGGAACGAAACACGTATGAACACCCCAACTTGGGCTGCTATGAACGAGGGTGATGGCCCCCAGCACTTCATGATCATCGGGCATGGCCCCCAGCACTTCATGATCATCGGGCCGACGGGCAAGGGGAGGAGCCAACTGCTGCAAGCGGAGGCGGACAGACTTGGAATCTCCTATGAAGAGCTTGAACGTCGACTGGAACCGACTCCCGAACAGAAGGAGCGTGCACGTATGCGGCAGGAGGAAGAGGATCGTCGCGACGCCCAGCGGCTCGATGCGGTCCGCAAGGCATATTGGGTCAACACGGACGAGTCGGATTCAGATTTATACGCCTTGTCCGATGCACTCAGCGCGGCCGGAATCGCCTCTGATCCGACCGTTGAGCAACGACGCATCCTGTTCATGATGCTACCCGCCAATGTGATTGGACAGGGCCTCGCATGGGGATTCTCCGATACGGAAGTAAGGGGCCAAGTTCACGCGTTCGTCGCCGAGAACCGTGACGCGGTGGCCCGAGCGGTATCGGCCTAACAGGACGGAAAACACCATGCTGCATCCAGCGCGGCGCTCGCCGATGGGTGCGCTGTAAGTTAGCTACGGTTGGTGCCGGGGAGGGCGCGCTGTCCTTTCTTGCGACGGAGCCTTCTCACGATTCCCCGGCCGCTGCCGAACTCCGGCTTTCCTAGTTTGGCAAGTAGTTTTGCGTTCTGTTCCTGCAGGTCATTGGCGCGCGCCTCAGCTCGCTGGGCGCGGTCAATAAGCGTGCGGTTCTCTCGTTCAAGCACGATGTTCCGGTCTTGTATGCGCTTGGCGTTGTCACGACCGTCCTGGAGCTGCTTGGAGAGGCGCGTCGTTTCCAACAGCAACTTGTCCTGCTCACCCTTCAGGCGAGCATTCGCGTCTGCGATTTTCTGCGCGGCATCCTGCCGCGCTCGCTCGATTTCCATCATCGACCGTTTCTCAGTCGCTTCGAGCCTGGTGATGGCTTTCCCCAGCTCAGTTTGCGCATTCGCCAGTGCGGCATCAAGGCGATTGCGCTGTCCAACCAGGTCGGCGCGGATCTGGTCAATCATTTTCTCGGCCTGAATGCGAGCTGCTTGTTCCGATTGCAACTGCTCCTGCAGGGCGAGGCGCGCTTGCTCCAGGCCATCGATTTTTGCCTGCATTGCATGCGCTGCGGCCTGGGCGCGCTCAAGCTCCGCTTCAGCGTGCTGATGTCCCGCCACGGCCTGCTCGACTTCCTCTTCCCATACTCGCTCCTTGTCGGCAAACGCGCGTTGCGCGTGCGAGATGGCTTCACGCCATAAGCCGACGACATAGGGCGTAAGGGACTGCGGAACCCCATCGGCAGAGAACCCTTCCAGTTTGCGCAGCGTATCCGCGTGCTCAAGACGAAAGTCTTTCTTGGCCCGATTGATGTCCCCGGCGCTACCTTTGCCTATGATGTCGCGGATGGTCGTCCAGCTTGGAACAGCAGCGCCCGCGCGCGTCAGCGCGCCGCAGGCGAGCTTTGCGCGCTCGTAGGCGCTCATCTTGTCCCACCCTGCCGTCGCAGCCAGGGAGGTGGAAACTTCATTCAGGTCGATCATTCGAGCTTCCCAATGGCCTTGAGGCGATCGCGGCCAGCAGCGATCAGATCCAGGCCAAATTGAATGGCATCGGCTGGGGTCATGTGCATTCGAAGATCACCGATATCCACCCGGTCTACCTGGTCAGCCGAGGGGATCAACGTGACACAGATGCCTAGGGCATCACCTCGGCCATGTTTGATTAGCGGGCCACAATCGATTAGCGGTGCGGAACGCTTGTTGAAGTTTCGATCGACTTTCATCGGTTTTCTTTATGAGGAACTTTGCTTGTGTAGTGCTATTTTTGGGCGTTAGAGGAAACGAACCATCGTTCGATGCCGAGCGGTGGCGGCGCCGCGTCAGGCACGTTCGTCTCGCGGAATGCGATCGCGCCATGGGCTGTGGCTTGCGATTGTATGAAGGTCCGAGCTTCGGCCAGAGAATGGGCCATGTGCTCGCGACTGCTATACCCCGTGTATTGAGCGCCAATCAATAGCGCCTCGCTTTCGGTTCCGATGGGACAGATGTCAAACCAATGGCTGATAGTGGTGTGTGGGTCGCTGCCATGGAGTTCGATCTCCTTCACCGTGACGGGCTCGTAGTCTACCGGCAGTTTCATACCCAACAGTTCGTCAAAGACGAGCTCTCCGTTTTCAGAGATCGCTTCTTCCGAAATCCAGTAGCGCGCTCCGGCCTTGGCTGCATCAGCCTTCCATCCGACGAACCACTGTTGCAACAGCGGCTTGATCGGGCTGCGGCCGTTGGCCGTCATCAGCCTGGCGCCCACCTTGCTGTGCACATAGTTTTGATGGAGGGCGCCAGTGAACGGAACAGCGGCCTCTATGAGGGACCACGGATAAGGGTCATCGTCGGTCAGCCTTTCCGAGGCCGCTTCCTTATTGGCATAGGGCCGCAAGTAGCTTGCGTGCACGTGTGCGCGCGAAGCCTCGTCAGGGGCAAGGCGGTGCAAAACGGTGTGAGGCTTCCATGTACCAACACACAGAAAGCCGAGTTGTTTGCTGCGGGGATAGTAGACCAGACCGAATGGCACGGCGAAATCCGGATTGAGTACGTACTTCTTATCAGCGGCGAGCAGTTCCCTACGTAAGTCCCCCCACAAAGAAAGTTCGCGGGCATGCGTGGCTGGATCCATGGTTTTCGAGAAGGGGCGCAATCGAGCAGTGGAACCCCTTACGGTAGCGAACAAGGCCTGTTTATTCTCGAAAGACTGGAAGATGGATGTCTTGCCAATCCAGGCTTCGGCCTCCGGCCACTGGTGGATCGTCGTTTCGGACGCCAGCGCTTGAGGCAATATTGCCCATCCGCGTGACTTTTCCGTGTACCCGGTCTTGCCGCGCTGTACGGAGATTCGATGCACCCATAGGTGAGGTTCAAGGCGATCATCCATCTCGGACTGTATGGGGGCCGCGTATATGACCAGCTTGGCGGCGCCCGACAGGGTAAGACGCAGTGGCTGGTAGCCCAGCATGGCGACAAAATGAGCGACTTCCGTGGCCTGGCGCTTACCTTCACCCGCAAGCATGTACATCTGGTCGAGCAGGGACTTCCAGGCGCCGGATGACGCTCCATCGTGAAATTGAGGCAGCGGCTTGCCACGGTGCGCCGCGCGCCAGGCGATGACGGATTGTTGGACGATCGCGGAAGCTTCCTCGCCCGACGCGATAGCGCCATCATGTAGCGCTTGAGCTAGGCGCTGCCGAGTATCTCGCTCACGCGCCAGTTCGTTCTGCAGGAACTTCAACGCATGCTTGAAGAATCGAATGTAAGAGAGGTGGTCTTGACGCGTGTCGCGGTTATGGATGTACCAGTGCAGATCTTCGGGCTGTACGGCGTCCAGGCAGAGGTAGGGCAGGTCCGTATAGGCCCAATGGCCGTTCGAAAATTTCGTCAGGTTGACCTTGCAATTGAATGTGCGATCGTCATAGCTGGCCGTATGCCCAGCAACCTGAACATCCACGCATAATGACTGCGCGCTCCGATACGCGATGGCGACGCCCATGCCCTCGGCGGGGCGGTAACGGCGCTCGAATCGGTCGTGGTTGCCGTAGGGCTTGCACGCGGCCGGGGCCGTCGAAGGGTTCATCACTTCTGCCCAATTGCATAGAACGCGCGAGCCCGACCGAAGAAAGGCGTTTTTCTCGTTGATCCACTCCTGTAGGGGCATGCGCGCTTCACCCGGCAGCATGCCCGAGCCATCGTCGTCATGCAGAAAGCGGCAATACAGCTCCTGGAACCGTTGCGAAACAAAATCCAGATTGGGAGGGCCTTCGTAGAAGTCGCCGAACAACTTGAGCCGATGATCCAGCCCACATGCCAAAAGTAGGAATCGCTTGTAGTGCAATGCGAACCGCTCGTGCGCTGCATGCCGATCGGAGTAGGCTACGTCCTCGAACTTGATTTGGCTACCGTCCAGGCCACGGAAGATCCGTTCCTGATCGTCGCGCGAGGGGAACAATCGAGCGCTTCCCAAGTGGCTTTCTACCGGCGAAAAGACCCGATGGATGTTCATGCCGTTGCGGATCATCAGGAAGACGTTGTGGCTCTCCTTGTTTCGAACATTGTTGGCCCAGGTGTCCCCATAGTCTATATAGCGTCGGGTGGTTGCCATCACGAGGACACAACGCTCAGTCGGGAAGATTTGACGCACCAGGTCATCGTGGTTTCGCAGTGCGTCGAAGAACAAAGACTCCTTGGAAAAGTCGAACCACTCATCGATGTCGGCCCACACGGCGAGCTCTTCGTCCATCATGAGTTTCTTCTGGACAAACGTCAGGGGCACCGCTCTCGGCGCCGCTTGGCCCTCGCGGATTGTGGTCACTTCCACGCCCTTGCCCACATACAGGTCGAGGGATTCAATGCCCTCCATCAACTGGGCGACGTAGGTGCGGACATCTTCGGTCTGCGCCAGCGCGGCGGCAGCTTGCTCTTCATAGAAGGGCGTAATGGCCTTGATCGTCGCGGCGATCTCGGCAGTTTTCCCTTGGATCCACTGGGCTTTAATCGTCGCGATTTGGTGCTCACGACCGGCCGCTTGCCTGAGCGCATCGATCGAGTCAGGGGTGATCCCCGCGCCGATGGCGTCGGCCACGGTTCCGGTAACGACGCCTGCAAGCTCCGGATCAGTGTGCGATGTGCTAGTCGGTATGACTGCCATGTCGGCAATGGCTGTGTTGGATAGTGCAGGTTGCGCATTGAGTTGATCCTGCACGACTCGGGCAAGCACAGTCGGGTCGGACTGCGCTTGCAGCAGCTCAGTCTGCAGGGCGCCGATGCGGCCTTGCACTTCTTGAATTTCCGCAGTGCGCACTCGTTGGTGATCGGGCTCGTGCTCGAATCGGTCAAGGAACTCCTTCAGGAGGAAGCGATGCTCGTCGTAGCGCAGCCAACGCTCTTGCTCCACGCCGTCGGCGTCGATGAATTTCACCGTGGTCTGCAAGCCGATTTTGGTAGGGTGCGCCCGCAAGACGACAGTGTGTGGTTTGTCCTCGATCCAGCGGATAGACTGGATGAGCAGCACCGTTCCCTTGTCAATGCCCTCGTGGGCTATCGTGTCGAGGGCGCGCCAATACTGGCCCGCTTGCAAAGACTGAAACCGGGCGACGCTCTCGATACGTTCGTTCGTCTTGATGAGATCATTCATCGGGGGGCTTCCTGGCGTGAGGAAATTGCGGGTCCGATCACGTGCTCTACGGCAGCCTCCATGCCTTCGCGTCCACCGAACGCTACGAACGGCTTCGGGCCACCTGGTTCATCATGGAACACGCACAACCAGGGGTTGAACCGCACTCGCACGGCGGACGGGATGCCCCACCAGGGCGTGTAGCGCACAACGGCTTTCGCAACATGGCCCTGCAGGTGGTCCGCACGCTGCGCCGCAAAGGGATAGATGCACATCAGATCGACTCCCTGATTTCGCACAGTTGCGATAGGAGGTAGGCGACGCCTGCGATCTTATGTTCGTGCTTCGGCTCAAACGATCGCAGATGTGCCGTCGCAAAGCGGACAACCAGTGCGCCCGTCTTCAAAGAATCTTCGGCCAAATCCTTGCGGAAGAGCACTTCGCCCTTCGGCAGCTCTCCACCATAGAACAGCGCCTCGGCGAGGCGGCTGTAGACGCTTCCCCTGCTGTGAAACGCGCTGGGTACTTCTTCTGCCGCAGGCAGAAAGCGCGTCGTGCCAAAAACCACTTCGAGTTCGGATATCGACTCCAAATCCTCGGTGCTGATCAGTTTTGACCCCATAGCTTTAGCCTCCCAGGCGGCGCTCCGCCGCCGATTCTGCGCTTATGACGCGATCGATTTCGGCGACCTCGCGCTGTTCGCGTAGGTAGCTCACATAGGCGCGCCGCTCATCACGGCCCATGGCGCGGAAGTCCGGCTGCTGCACCTTGCCGGTTCCTTCGCAAGCGTCGCACGGAACGTCATACGCTCCGGCGAGGTAGCGATCTTGGCCGTTCGTCTCGCCTTCGGCGTCCCAGTCGTTCGCCATGTCGCTCCATTCCTGGGATGTGAACCCATTTTTGAAGGCAGGATGCTCAACCTTACCGTGGCCGCTACAGCATTCGCATATGGCCCAGCGAAAGTGACGCGTGTTGAAGCTGGTCTTGGACATCGCGACTACTCCGAAGCGGATTCAATCGAGGAAATGGCGTCATCCAGGCTTGAGATCGCCTCGTCCATGCTGGATACGACGCTCTCGGCGCCTTGCCCCTTATCGCCCTGTTGGAGGTTTTCGGGCATGTTGTCGTAATACTCCTGCTCTTCGTCGCGCAGCGATTCCAGCTCGCTCTTCAGGTCTTCGATCTTGCCTTGCAGGTCGGCCAGTTTGGCACGGCGGTCTTTGTTCACGGTCCTTCCTTCGTGCTGCCCCGGCGAACCGGGGCGGCGTTGTTAATCATCAATCTCGATACCGTACTCGCCGCTAGTTCCGCGTTCACCTATAGCGCGGCCGGCAATTCCTGCTTTCTTCAGGGCGGTAAGCGCTGCTTGGCGGCGTTCTTCGCTTTGCACGCCCTCTTGGCCGACCAAACACACGCCGTTCGGCCAAGTGCGAACCCAAAGCCTCGGCAGGCCAGCGAGTGCGTCTTTTACTTTCTTGGTTTTGGCGCGCATGGTCATTGCTCCGGTTCGTGCTGCCTCAGGCGTCGTGCGGGAGGTTGGACAGCGGCCCGTGGTTATCAGGATGGCATTCGGCCTCGTCGCCATCGTCAGCATCGTGATCCTCGCTGCCTCCGCGCAGGCGCCTGGCCACATCGCCCTCACCGATCTCCAGCTCTTGCTTGATGTAGGTCCGCAGCTCGTTGCGGGTGGTGTCGTCGGAGAAGAAAACGCCCGCGAGGTCGCCGTCTTTAACCCCCAGGCGTTGCTGGATGAGCAGGCACGCGGCGTTCAGGGCGTCTTCGGCCAGCGCGTCGATGTCGATCGGATAAAGCGGCTTGTTCATCGTGATCACTCTCTGCTTACGCATTGTTTACGTATTGGCATTGTGAGCCCGCTCCGGCCCGATGTCAATACATATATGAACGTACATGGTTCATTTTGGTACTTCTCTTGCGCTCTTCTTCCCATAACTGTTATTATGGGAAATATCGGGGGTGATGGTCGGCGGCAGGTCGCCGACAACGAAAATGTTCCACGGCCTCAATGTCGATGAAATCCCAAAAGCTTTTTAGTTTTCAATGGGTTGAAGCGATAGATGCGGACTCGCGAGATTCCCGTGGAACAAAATCAGCGGGATGCGACCCCTCCGCTCCAGCCTAGAAAAAGGACATGCTCATGACTCCACGGCAGTTCCCCATCCTTCGCGACTCCTTGGCGGATCCCAGTCGGTTCGATATGGCTGTGGAACAGGTACTAGCTGGGGTGGAGGCAGGCTCCATTCGGAATGTCGTATGGCGCGACGCCAAGGAAACCCTCTCGCGGATTGTCGACAAGGCGTGGAAGCTGCACGTGAGCGAGCCCTTTTTTTATGGAAAATGGGAATCCCACCCGGAAGACGTGCGGCTGCTCTACAACAGCATCATGGTTATGGGGCTGCACGACATCATCTCTACGAGCAAGAAGGTCAGCAGGTCGAAAGCGTCAGGGCCAGCCGTGGACGCGATGCGAACCTTCTGCGCCGAGGTGTTGCCCCTTTCAGAGGCTGTTGCGTCCCTTAAAAATAAGGTGGTCAAAGGGCGAGCCCCGAGCCTGGCACCGTCCAAGCCGGTGAACCCCAACAAGGTCGTCAAAACCTGCCCGGTATGCTTCCGCCGTATTGCCGTGCAGCGAGGAACCATGGCTCATCACGGCTACGAGCGGCCTGGCTCCGGTTGGCAGACGGCCAGCTGCCCTGGCATCCAATTCAAGCCACTTGAGGTCTCCAGCGAAGGACTGGAATGGCTGATCTCGACCCTGCACGCGCAACTTGCGACCGCCACCCGTGCCTATGACAGCCGAGGGACGCATCCCGAATTTTTGCTCGTGAAACGCATGTACAACGGACCTCTCGAAAGGGTCACTCGTGATGATCCGCTCTGGCCCCAGGCGTTCCGCCGTCACGTGGCTCAATTGGAAGGCGAAATTGCGGGGCTTAAAAGAGAGATCCCTTTTCTAGAAAAGAAGCTCGAAGCATGGGAACCCGAGGCCGCATGAGCGGCAATGTCGGTCTGTTGGAGATGAGCATGAAGAAAAAAACGCTGACTGGAGAGGAAGCCGCAGCGGCCTTGGCAAAACATGCAGTGGCAGCGGATGGGCGCGGACAAAGCTGGGCGCTTGACCCCACGGTCCCGGGTCGTGCTGAATGGTTTCGAGTCACTATCGAGGGCGTTGACACCCCCACCGTCGTGCGGCTCTCGTCCGATGGTACCTGGACTCTCACGCAATGAATTTGGCCGAACTGGATCCCGGACGCTTGCTTGCGCCTGGTGCCGATCAGGCGGTTGGCGATGCCCTGGGCGTCCAAACAGATGCCCAGGCGGCTGCGGTCTGGATCAGGGCCAAGGGCAGTCGCACCGCGAACACCTTTGACGCGTACCGCCGTGAAGCCATCAGGCTACTGCTGTGGCTAGGCGAGAACGGCCTGTCGCTTAAGGAAATGAAGGTGGACCACGCCCATCTGTTCTACGCCCACCTGGCCAATCCTCCAGCTCATTGGCTCCGGCCTCGAAAGCCGCCGCGCGGTGTTGTCCTAGCACCAACGCAGGTGCTCGCGGCGCCGCTATCATCAGCCTCGATAGCCCAGACCAGGACGATTCTAGGCGGCATGTGCTCATACCTGCAGGACGCGGGCTATCTGCAATTCAACGTGTTCAAGCTGTCGATGAAGCCTGCTGTTATCAGTTCGGAGCGGCAGCAACGAGCTCTGCACCTCGATAGCTGGTTTTGGCTTTGGGATTGGGTGTGCAACCGGCCGGAGCGCAGCACACGCGACCGCGCGGTCGCCGCTCGCGCCAGATGGCTATTCGCCCTGCTCTACCATGCCGGACTGCGCCGTGAAGAAGCGGCCAACGGCGTGATGGGAGATTTCTTACGGACGGACAGCGGCTGGCTGTTGCGCGTCATTGGCAAAGGGCAAAAAGAGCGCATGGTGGCCGTGAATTCCAGCTTGCTGCAGGAGCTCATGCGCTACCGAAAAAGCTGGGGCCTGGCAGATTTCCCGCTGCCTGGCGAGAACATCCCACTCGTGGCGACAATCAACGTGGGAGCCCGTTCGCGGGCCTTGACGCCTCGCTCCATCGGCTTGATCGTGCACGAATTGGCAAAATCGGCCGCAGGCGACTGTCCGGATGAGCACATCCGCAGCCAAGTCATGCGAATGACCACGCATTGGATGCGACATACCAATGCCACCCACCGCCTGGCAGCGGGAGCCTCGCTTGAAACGACCCAAGACGAGCTAGGGCATGCCGACCCGCGCACGACACGGATCTACGCCAAGACGATTGACCGCAAGCGCCAGGAAGATGCCCAGAAATTGGCCGACCTGCAAGCCAACCTTGGCGCCCTGCCCTGACTGGCCCAGAATGGCGTGAAACCTCCATGCAGGCCGGGGAGCGGGGGCCCCTATCATCCCCGGAATGCCTTAAAATGAAGAGACACAAGGAGCTTGCCATGAGCACTGCCCTCTCCCCGATAGTCTCTGAGTTCGAGACGCAAGAACAAGCGGATAGCTATGACCGCTGGTTCCGTGCGAAGGTGCAAGCCAGTCTTGACGACCCTCGGCCCAGCATCCCGCACGACGAGGCTATGGCGCTGATTCGTCAAAAACTTGCCGCGAAGCTGGCAGATGCGGAAAGCAATCCCATAGCGCCTTCGCAGGCATGACTTTACCTGCCCGCCGGGTAGCCCGATAGGTCATGCTTCCCATCTTCTGGAGTGCGCCCGCGCTCGATGATTTGGATCGCATCACGGACCACATCGCAGAGTTCGATGTGTATGCCGCCATCACCATCCATGAGCTGATTGAAAGCGCCGTGCATCCCGTTGCGGACCACCCGTACATCTTCAAACGCGGCCGGGTGCCGGGCACGCGGGAGATCGTGGCGCACCCCAACTACATCGTCATCTATCGCGTCCAGGCCGATTACGTCGAAGTCCTATCGGTGCTGCACGCCCGACAAGAGTACCCTCCCCGGACCTTGGCGAAGTAGCGCGCTACTTTGGCAAGGCGACAAGCGAAGCGCGTCAGCGCAGTGGCCTTTGAGGGTGAAGCCACATGGTAAGCTGTGCCTCTGCAATGCGCTGCATGCCAACGTGTTGCCCTTTCGCTTAAAGCATCCTGCCCGGATGCTTTTTTTTTGCCGCGCCGCCCCGGAGAAAGTTGCTACGGAAACACAATAAATCTGTTGGTTTGGTTAGAATTGGGTGTTAGAAAAACATTTTTAACCATATCGAGGCCCGCATGCTTGCGCAACGCCAGTTCGTTTCCACGATATACACTACGGGTCGCAATGCGGCTTTTCAGCGCAGCTTCCGGCGCCGCGCCTTATGGCTTCTATCCTTGCCCATCCTCCTCGCTGTGATGGCCTTTGTGGTGGCCACGGCCATCATCGGTCAACAGGTCGTGCCGAGTGATTTCACAGGCGCCTTGAAAGCCACTGGCATTGCGTCTTTTGCCTATCTCATCCTGGCTTTCCTATACTCGCCCGCCTACATGGTGGGCTTCGTGTGGTTCTGCCTGGGGACGAGCCCCCGCGACGCCGACGTGGGGCGGCGCCTGTTGGTTATGCCTATCATCACGGCCTGTTTTGTGTGGTGCCCGGTCATGTTTGTGTCTGCACTGAGCATGGAGGACCGGATCCTGGCGTTCTTGGCCTTGGTTCCTACAGCCCTTGTCGTAGGGCTCATCTGGTCTTTCATCGTGCGCTGGGCGGTTTCCCTGAGCCTGCGAAACCATCCCGCGTTGGCATGACCGAGAACCCCATGCGTAATGAGCTGCTGCACCTGCTTGATGTCGCCGAGGCCGCAGAGGCGGGATCTGTACTGGCACTGATGGGGGGAAAATCGAATCCCCATGTCGCCCAGGACATTCCCGTGGCGGCCGAGATGCTTGGGCTGCTCCGGCACTTCATGGATAGGCTCCCGTATCAGGCGACCGAGGACGCGAGCCTTGCACTGGCGCCAGGGATCTACGTCCGTTCCACCTCGCGCCAAGTAATCGCGCTAGTGCCTATACAGGCGGGTGAGCTGGACCTGGTTGCGTACTGGCTGTGCCAAGGGTTTCAAAGCCCCAAGCTTGCCTCCATGCCGGGTCTGCTTGCCATTCCGTTCTCGATCGAAGAGCATGACGACCAGCGGTGGCTTATCCCAGAATGGTTCGCCCTGTTTTACGTGGACGCGTCGGTCGAACACTGCGTCCCTTTGCTCGCGCTTCGGTCTGTGCTGGATGACAGCCGATTTTCCGACTGGGTGCCAGCTGCACTCGCCCGCGCGGCGTCATTCGGCTTGTCAACCGACAAGGCGGTGCTGGCCGCAGAGCGGGTAGTTGTGCAGAAGTCAGGCGCCGCGTAGTTTACGCATTGTTTACACATTAACGCCGCACACTATCCGCAGTACAATTTGCACTCACCTCTCGTGCACAAGGACGCGACATGATCAACAACGGCATCCCGGCAGGCGGCGGCAATCGCAGCAATACGTCCTATATCGGATCCTATCAGCATGCCTTGGCATCTGATGCGGGCCATGCCATGGAGCTGCGCAGGCTGGCTGAGGAGGCGACTGTGGCAGCAGACCAAGCGTATGCTCAAGGTCGTCAAGAGGGGTGGGACGAGGCAGTCCGGGAAGCGAATGATCGGTTGCGTCAGCAGCTCGCCTTCACTGCACAGCATGTCGCCGACAAAGAGCGCCTGAAGGCAGAGCTGGACAAGCAAGCCAAGATAATCGACGCCCTGGAAGCGCGAGTTGCCGCAATGGAAGAGGAGAATCAGCGGCTACGCCAAGAGAACGGCTTGCTTCGCAAAGCCGATACCAGCCTGCGGGAGCTCATCATCTCGCTTCGGAGCGCGAACGAGAAGCTGCAACAGCAGGTGAAAGAACTAGATGCCAGCTATAGGGAGCGCACCCAGCAGTACGCAGATCAGCTCTGGCAATACAACCGCACCATGGTCTTCGTCTCGGCCGTCGGAGGCGTCCTAGAGGAATTGACGCGCGAAAACACGCCCCAGGCACAACATGCCAGGGAGCTGTTCGCGGAAAAGTATGCCCGTGAGGTGGATAAGGGCCTCCAACAAGGCACCATCAAGATGGCGCCTGATCTCGACCCCACCTTCGACCGATATTTGCCTAAGAC
Source organism: Bordetella flabilis (assembly GCF_001676725.1). Classification (NCBI taxonomy): domain Bacteria; kingdom Pseudomonadati; phylum Pseudomonadota; class Betaproteobacteria; order Burkholderiales; family Alcaligenaceae; genus Bordetella; species Bordetella flabilis. The sequence continues at coordinate 54,841 of NZ_CP016173.1, read as the reverse complement.
AAGGCAATTTATCGCCGATCTGCTGGTCATGGCCCAGGAAGACAAGACGGAGAGCTTGTCGGCTGGCATGTAGTGGGCGAACGCCCTATCTTTGCCGGAAGCACTCCACCGCTGTGATGTGGCGCGGCATAGCCGCTGCCGCCCCGCACCTTCAGAAATTGGTCTGGTGCACCTGGTGCATTTTCGATCCCCTCGCAAACAAGGCGCGTAGGCCGGTCCCAGGACCGGCCTATAAACCGGGGCGAACTCAGCAGTCACCGAATGCCGTAAGAACCCTGGTAACGCCCGGATCGCTGGCCGACGCCTTGACTGTAAGGGTGGCAGACCTTGAGTCCCCGCATGCTAGATCGCCCGAAGGGATTCGGAATAGTGCACTTGCCTTGCCCGATCCACTTGCGATTACAGTAACAGGCGTCATGAAGTTACCCTCGCTGGTGGACGAGAAGGTGACTGTCGCGCCCGGCGCTTTCACGTCTCCTGAGACATCCCATGCTTTGACCGTGATGTCCCAGTACCGGCTGCTGAAGTCGCCCTGGTCCCAATTTTCCGAAACGTCAGTAATCTCAGCGCGTGCGGAATTTAAATCCAGCACATATTCAATCGCTAACGTCTTGCCTGCATCGCTCGCTGCGGCTTTTGCCGTCACGTGGGCAGTACCTGCAGACAACGGCGCCTTCAGCCGCGTTTGAGCCTTCCCGTCGCCATCGGTGGAAGAGGTTCCGGCGCTCAACGTGCCAATGTCGGTACTCCAGCTCACGGCAACGCCAGGCCCTACGGGGTTGCCGTTCCTGTCTTTGACCGTGGCCTGCAGCGTCACGACATCCGATCCATTAGCAGGCTGACTGCCAGCTGGTGCGCCATCTAACTGCGCCACCGTGGCGGTTGCCAGGTCCGCTACATACGTAATTGTCGCCATCTTGCCGGGATCGCCCGCCGCGCCGGTTGCCGTCACATGCACATCGCCGACAGTAGAGGGCGCGGTGAAATTGACCACTGCCACCCCGTTGTCATCTGTCAGAGACGAGGCCGCACTTAGTACACCCCGGTCAGCATGCCAATGCACGACGATGCCCGCGCCGACATTACTGCCGGATTTGTCCTTGATGGTGGCCTTAAGCGTCAACACGTCGGTGCTGTTTGCAACTTGAGGCGTGGACGGGGCGCCGTCCAACTGAATGACCGCAGCGCTTGCCGTATCGACCGAAAAGCGTGTGTCACTTTGGGCCGCTGTACCATCCGCGAGCGTGACTTGCACGGCAACGTCGTCCGCTTTCAAACTCGTCACGACGGCCGCAGCCTGGCCATTACGATTCGTCGTTCGTGCCAAGGACTTGAACGATGCAGTTCCCTTGGTCACTTTCCAGGCAACCGCGGTATCGGCCACTGGCTGCTCTTTACTGTCTTTCACGGTGGCCGTGAATGTCACCGCGTCGGTGCCATCGGCCGATGCGACGGCTTTGCTGCGCTCCAGCATAACGCGCAAAGCGGCCACGGGCGCCGCGTTCACCGTGATGGTCATCGCATTGGATTGAACTTTGTATGTCCCTTCGGCCGCCGTTGCCACGAGCTGGTATGTGTTATTGCCGTTCGGGTTGTATGCCGGCAGCGTCAGGATTCCGCTACCCGATCCACCGTAAGGCAACGCAAAACCTGCGGCTGAGCCCGACCACAGAACTTGTGGCGTACCTTTGTTGGCTACCAAATTCACTGGAAACGTAAGCTGCGATCCTTCAATACCGCTCGCAGTGCCTGGCAGCTGTACGCCGATGATGCGATCCTGCCGATATTCCAGCACGATGTCATTGTTGCGCTCAACCAGATCCTGGCGCATATTCTTCAGCTTGCGGCTCGCCGCCACCGCATTTTCATTGAACGCAAACTGCTTGTTCAGCGGCACACCGATCGCATACCGCATGCCAATAGTTAAGGCCGTCTCATTACGACCGCCTTGCCCCATGCGCTGCTCGATACCGAAGGTCATCGCCGGCACCGGGGTGTACGTCAGCCCGACTGTCCAGGCTGAGGGGTTTTCTTGGCGATCATGTGATCCAAAAAGCCCGACATCGTGCCCATAGTATTTCTCGTAGATGAGCTTGGCACCCACCTGAGGTAATTGCGGCAGATAGCCTTCAGCGCGGAGGTCAAAGCCGTTAGCCGGTCGCTCCAGCATGTTGTCCATGTCAGGCGACTTCTTCCAGCCGCTCGTGCGGAAGTACCCGTTGGCATTGAGCTTGAGGTAGTCGGCCCACACCTCCGCGCCCAGGCCATACCGCCGATTCCCTCGCGTCACGTCCGCATCGTAGAAGGCGTTGGCCCCCAACATCACCTTGTCGAAGAAATGGCGATACCCAAGGCCCACATTGACGGTGGTTCGGTAGCTGTCCGTGAACCGATCGTTACGGCGCACCCCCACCTGGCTGAAAATCAGCGACGATTTCTTGGCGTCGTACAGCGGAAATAACATGTCGAGGCTTCCACCGTGAAAAGACCCCGCATCCAGCCCCAGGCGTGCCGTGCCGAACTGATTCAGCCAGTCTTGCATGGCCTTCTGAGCCCCAGATACGGCCAAGCCCGATACGAATGACTGGGCCGCGCCAGAGCGGCCACTTCCAGCCATATCGATCGTCTGTCCTTCCAGATTAATCGCCCCTCCCTGTTGAGACTGTCTTCGGGCGCTCGCCTCCGACATCGCCTGATTGGGAGATGTCTCTTGGGGAAGCACACGATGCGGCATGACGTTGCCAAGGGGATCTGCCGCCGAGGAAGGCTGCCCCGGGAGCGCTGCACTTGGGGGAGCAGCCTGGAGGCGGGTGCCCGTCAGCGGCGCGGTGCAGCCTTGGACTGCGAACGCGAGAAGTACTAGGGCGCTCACGCTTCGTATACGGCGAGCTCGACGTGCAAACCCTTCCTGTTGATTGCGAGATGTCGGCATAGGTTCAAACCTTTTGGGCAAAAGAATCCCTACCCGCCATGGCTTGGCGGGAGATAGGCGTCTCGTGGACTGGATGATTTACTTTTTGGGAGGCCTTACGGCGGCTTGCGTGGATGGCTATTCATGGTCATCCGGGTACGGTTGCGTTCTGCAAAAGCGCGATGGCAGCGGCGACTTTGCATCGCTCATGCGATAACGACATTGCCAGTCCTCTCGGCGAGGTTATCGACAAGCACGGGACGCCCGTGTAGGAAGCCTTGCTGCCAATGCAGTCCCATATCCGCGAACTCTTCGCTGCTTTTCTGATGTTCCACCCGCTCCACGATGGGCAGAATGCCGCTGTTCTGGCAATACCTAATGGCTTCCTGGATGCGGTGGTCCCGTACAGTGTGACCCTCGAACTTGCAGTAGTCCCAGTCATAGCGGACAAGCCGTGCCCTGGATGACCGCCCATCACCGAAATCGTCCAAAGCCAGCTTGACACCAAGGCGCTTGAGCTGAGGCCATGCCTCTTGCAGTTTGTCGTCGCCAATTCCTTCTGTTATTTCGATCACGACGGCGAACGTGGCGTAGCTTGTGATCTTCGCCAGGTGCGAGATCCACGTAGCCAAGCGGCCTGGCTCGGAAATCGTGCTCGCACTGACATTGATAAATAACCTCGGTGCGATACCCGACACCGTTTCTGCGCGGTCGAGAATGGCCGACAGCATGTCAATGTCCACTCCGCTCCATTGCGGAGCTTCAGGAAGATCCGTCGGGCCTAAAATCTTGCCGTCGCGGCGCCAACGGGCAAGAGCTTCGTATGCCAGGACTTCGGAAGTCAGCCCATAAACGATAGGTTGCAACGCCGGAAGTAGTGTCATGATGGTTCCACCGACATTTCTTGGACTAGGACGTGGATCCGGGTGAATTGGTGGGGCTTGGTGTCACGCCCTGCTGGTTGACGCTCAGCAGAGTTTCATTGCGCCCACTACCCCCTCCCCTGCCACCGCCTGGCCCGCCATTTGGAGGCGTTCCGCCGCGCGGACGCTCAGGTCCGCCGATTCTGGTCGTTCGGGGGCCGTTGGAAAGCTGGTCAACCATACGTTGCGCGTTCTGGTGCCCGCCACGCACCTCGGGGATTGCGGCGCTTGCGCCCAGGTCGCCAATGCCGGCGCTTATCCAGCGGAGCACCTCGTCTGGGAGAGCTTGGGGCAACCCATAAGTCATCCACAGCACGGGCATAAGGGTCAAGCCAAACACGATCAGCCACCAAAAGAACGTCACTATTGAAGCCACAGAGCCGATCGCGCCAGTAGAGCTGGCCACGTCTCTGTGCATGGTGAAGAATGCTTTGGCGATATAGGTGATGATGGGGTCGGAGATCAGCATTGACGCGAAAAGCCCCAGCACCGCCAATGCAGGCCGAACAAACAGGGCAAGTAGCATCAAATAGCCTTGGGTTTGCGATCCAATGAAGGTCCGATCGGGCGTCATGTGCATAACTGCCCATAGGGGTGCAGCCACACACGTTTGCAAGACCGCAAGGATCCAACCCACCACCACGATCATGAAAACCGTGTAAGGAAACGTGGGAATGATCACGCCAAAATAGAATGCGAGGGTTTGTAGATAGGTGCCTATGGTGCTCAGCCAGCGGATCGGAACGGCCATCATCCAATCCCAGAAGGGGGTGACCACCTTGTCAACTTCAAGACCTGTGCCCAGGAACTTGCCGCCACTGACTACGCCCGCAGCTATTCGGGCTCCTGTCGCTGATGTTTTGAGAAACGCGTCCGTGCCGAGGACCGCGACATATTGCAGGGTCAGATAGTCCCCAACGCATTTCATGCGATTGATGGAGCCACCAATTTCACCTGCAGAGCCGCATGGAAAAATCGCGCTGGCTTTTCCATCATTCCCTGCTCCTGTTGCCATCCCAACAATGGCTTCCATCATCCCGTTTGTCCAACGTGACACCGCCGAAGCCATGTTCTGCTGCACGGTGGAAATATTGATGGAATCATCGATGTCTTTTGGTAGAAGACCGTTCAAACTCTCGGCGGTCAAATTCCGTTTGGCATCGTCGGGCAGCTTTCCATCTGCTTTGGCTTGCACGATATAAGGGATGGTGTTGACGCTGCTCGCAAATTCCCTGGTTTGCTCGCTTTGCGGCAATCCGCTCGTCGTCGGAGCCGAAACAGACCCCACTGATTCGGCGAAGATTTGCGCCAAGGTGCCGCGAGCCATGCCGACGCGCTGGAACCAGCCCCCAGCCGACGCCCATCCTCCTTTTGACAAAGTGTCATTGAGATACGTCTCCATGCCTTTGTCCATTGCGCCTTGCTGTTGCGATAGGCTATTCAGGAGCTGAGTAGCGATCCGGTCCTCGTGTCGCTTGACGATATCGTTGAAGGTAGAGGAATCAACCCTGTCCCATCCATCCGCGTTGATTGATGTGGGCCATGAGTCCACGAAGGACTTGATGTCCGCCATGAGGCTTTGGACCTCGGTGTATTTCTGCTGCTGGACCGCGACCCTTAAGGAATCGAGCGCCTTCTCGGTCGGGTCCGTGAGATTCTGAGCGCTATACAGCGAAAGCTTCACCACTCCGCAAATGGGAGCTCCCCCGGCTAGGTTGGTCGCACTGTTGGTGTCGCTGATTGCGAAGCTGTATTCCATGCGACTACCTATCGGCGTGCCGGCGCCGCCGTTCAATTGCACCGAGGGTCGTGATCCGGAGGCCATCGTGTAGGCGGCATTGGCAGCACGGGCGCAATACATTGCGCCCATGTACTGTTTTGCGAATTCCCGCATGCCATAGTAAGAACCGGGCGCAGCCGCATTGCTTACGATCCCGGCTGGGCTCAGTAGCCCCATCGTCATGCCAGTCCGGTAAGTGAGGTTTGCGAAGCCCACCCCCCAAAGGGCAAGCATCAGCACGATGAGCTGGATGATGGAAAAGCCACTTGCCGTAGGCAGCAGAACTCCCCCGCCCGAGACCACCCGCATGATGGTGTTGGGCGTTGACCAGTTTTTGCCCATGACCTCTCCGTCATTGGCCGTATTCATGACGCTGCCCATCACCACGCCACTGACGATGAACCCGGCGACGATCATGATTCCGCTGGCGTAGACGCTGAACATCGTCGCCAAGATATTGGCCGATGTCTCAATTTTCGAAGTGTCTCCGCCGTTCAACAGACCGTTGATCACGGGGCCGAAAACCCATTTGAGGATCTCTACCGAGGTGTCGTCCGTACACGCTGCATCCGTGCACGGAGCGAATGGCATGCTCATTACTATCCCCTTTTCTTTGCGATAGGGTACATATAGAATCCATAGAATATTAGCCGATATTTGGACGGATAGTTAGAATGATTGAACATAAGATTTTTGACAAAGCGGCCGAATGGGTACATACCAAAGCCTATCCGGGGTTGCTCGAATGTTTAGACACAGGCGAGCTTCGACAAGCCTTTGAGGCCCTGGCAACCGTGGCAGAGGATGCAAATTCGACGTTTTTGATACCCGACCTTTTTCCCGGCATCGACTTGGACGTGCTATACGTCCACGACCTCGAAAACACGGGCGCGCAGCGCACCGCTTCGCTTTCGAGCGATGCCGCGCTTCCTGGCTTGTCTGCACGCGCGCTCGCCGCAATCGGGTCGGCCCTGGATGCCGAACTGCGCGTGAGCGGCAACGATATGGTTCGCTACCGCGAAGGAGGCGCGGAGATCATCGTGTCCCGGCCGCAGGTGCGGAGCCATGTCTTGAAGGCGACCGGCACCACGCTCCTGACCAAACCCTAGGCGGACTTGCCATGGCCGACAGAACCGTACAATTTCAGCGCGCGGTGGACTTCCTGAGCGAGAGGCAAGCCCGGGGGCCGATCGCGCAGCGCATCGGCCTGCCGCTGCATGCCGGCGTCAGCCTGCCGACCGGCGCGCACACCGCCCAGGCCAATACCCTTGGCTTGCGTGCTCTCGTACGCGGGGTTGCCTCCGCGACAAAACAGGCCTTCCGCGCCCGTTTGGCAGAGTTCTCCGAGGACTCAGAGCGGATATCCACCGAATTCTTCTTCGCCCAATCAAACCGCCTGTCCGGTGCGGAACAAGTCGCGCTGTTCATGGAAGGGCGAGAATCAGGCGCCGTTGCCCATGCAGCGGCGCGGCAGCCCACCGTTCCACGTGAGCTTCAAAATGCCCTTCTGGAACACGGGTTCCATCATACGGAGGCAATGCGAGCATTAGCCGCAAACCCTTCCACCCATCCACAGACGCTGCTACCCCTGGCGTCACACCCCATCAGGGATGTCCGCATAGCCGTGGCGTCGCATATCGGCCCCCGGATGAGGATCGAGGAAAAGGCGCTAGAGGCCGACAAGCAGCTTGTTTTCAATACGCTGATTGAGCAGTATGAAGACGGGTATGGCCCCTTTATAATTCCTGTCTGTAAGGATCTTGAACAGCTACGATGGGTGTTTGACCGCAGCACGCTAACGCCTGCCACTGCCAGCCTGTTCACAGAAAACCCTTATGCCAGCAATGATATTTTGCTCAGTGTCCTCGGGTCCAACACAATCGGGCTTCTGCCAGGAGGCCCAGGCGTAAAGGAACGCGCGCGCGCATTGGTCAATAATCGTCTGGGAGACCTCGGACCAACCCTCTAGAAGCCCAACTTATGCAGCTATCCATACGCGAGGCCAGTCGTTTTGTAATCGGCACTGCGCTCCTTCGAGCGCAGGCGATGCAGCACGTCGAGCACGCGCAAATGCTGTCTTTCGACAACGTGGCGGCAGCCATATTGCAGCCGACAGAAGAAGGAAAGCAGCTTCGCCGGACAGTTGAAACGTTGGCTGATGGCCAGGCGGAGTGGTTCCGATCGAACCCGCCGCATGCAATGAGTTCTGGCCGTGTCATGCAGAGCCGTGCCGCAGAGATCGCCGCGCTGCGGCGGATTGGTGGCGCTGCCGTCTCGACGCTGGCCTACGGGCCGCGCGCGGTGGCAGGCGACGCCGTTGCGGCGGAGCAGCTCACATCAGCCTACAGCGAGGCATACACAGCGATTGATGCTGCACCTGGATCGACCAACGATCGTCGGGCCCTCGTAGGACTGCTTCATGATCAAACCCAGCGCTTGAGCTCGAAGCCGGAAACCATTCGGAGCTTGCTCAACAATGCTGAAAAGCGTTGCCTGGCGCGCCAGGCGGCGGCGATCTTCTCTCGCTACGACAGGACATTGGACCGTAGCGACGACTTCGACAACCGGTAAGAGGTGACTATGGCTACGGCCCAAGAATTTCAAAGCATGGGGATCTCGATGTTCCCATCGCAGGATCGCGAGATCATCCTGGGCAAGCAGCCCGTGCTTTCAGAATATGGCGCCGGCGTACGTGAAGCCATCCGCAAGCTGCCACCTGAAGTCTCCAAGGAATTGTTGTCGGAATACAAAGCGCCCTCGCCTGCCCTTCTGTCTTCCGTTCAAGCCGCCATCATCGGACGAGAGTTCGCGATCGAGAACGCTGCAAAGGGTGTGAACCTTGACCGCGAATGGGCGGAAGGTGGCATGACCCGTCGCCTGGACGAAGTTGGCCTCGCTGAAGAAGATTCGTGGAACCGGCCGGAAGCTTGACCTTGCTTGTTTCGCGACCGTTCACTGCGCCCATAGAGATTTCCACAGATTCTGTGGATAGAATGTGTCCGGCCAGCAAAAAGCCCGCGTAACGCGGGCTTTTTGCTGGGATGGGTAATTAATGCGCTACACGGTGCTTTTGCCCGGGTAACAGGGCGCACTGAAATCCTCTCTTCAGAAGAACCGGGACATATCCTGGGACCGCATACGGGCCGCTGTGGCCTCCAATAGCCCCGAGGTGATCTCACCCTGCCTGACGGGAAAACCGAGGCCGTAGGGACGCCCTACGGCCGTCACGGCGCCATTCTGCACTTCGACACCGACAGGCTGAACAAACCGGCCTTGCGATAACTGCCCGCGCTTCTCCGCGCCCGCCACATGAATGCCCAGGGCGATGGGAGGGAAGTGCACCTCCATGAGCGACACGCCTGTCACGCAGAGATAAAGGCGGTCTGACAGGTACGCGCAGTCAAACGGCATATGCGCCATCCACGCTGCCTCAAAAGGCTGGGTGCCGAGCAGAATTGTGCTCCCTTCCAGCGTGAACGCGAACCTGCCGCTCTGCACAGGCGAGAGCATCATGATTTGGCGATGACTGGGGTGCGTTGTGATCTCGTTTCGCGAGAAGTTGGCACTCCACCGCAAAAAGGCCGCGTACGCGGCCAGTTGGCGAGCCCCCTTTTCGATGCGCTTCTGGTCTTCAGCGCTGATCTTGGGGCCCTCGTCCCCGTCTTGCTTGCCCATACCGTACCCTTCCTTGCCCTACGCGTTCGGATCTTCTTTGGATTGGTCAACGAGCGCATTGAAAACTTGCTCCGGACTTCGCCCGAGACGCGCGGAGTAGTCGGTAAGGCGGAAAAAATCGTCCAGAATTTTGTTGAGCGTTTTCTGAGGCGTGTACCCAAAAATCGCGGCCTGATCCACGATCCGTTGGTGGATCTTCGACTTCAGCGTGTACCTGTTGCTCGGATCCTTCTTGTGGCTTCGCAGCGTGTACAGCCCCGCGCGCCTGGCCATGGCCATGACCCGCTCGTAGTCGGTATGCGACAGGTCGAACTTCGCTCGCACGTCGATTTTCCGGCATGGAGTGCCGTTCTTCTCACATACGCGGATCCACTCCACCACGTCCAGCATGATGATTGCAAGGCTATTCAGGCGGGCAAGATGGTTGAAGCCGCTGTCGATCTGTCCGCGCTCGATGGAGCCGCGCTCAGCATCAGGTCGCGCCAGCGCGGATGACAGCCCCTTGAGCACCACTTCTTTGGACAGGTCCAAAGGATTCCGATGCTTCTTGGTCTCCTTGAAGTCCGGCGACTGACCACGCAAATAGTGGACGCTACCCTGTTTGGCAACTTCGCCTTTGAGGTACGAGCAGACGATCACAAACGTATCCTCGGTGCATAGGGCCCGCTGACTATCTTGGTCCAACTGCTGAAGCCGCTCCTTGAGCTCGCCCTTGGCATCCTTGGCTGCTATAGACCAGAAAGTTGCACCTTTGGCCTCGACCTCGCGGATGATTTCTCGCGTGCGCTCTGCCGCGCGCTCCCCCGTGAGCCCTTCGGCTTGCACCGCATCTGCTGCCATACCTTCGGCGAGAAATGCCGCACGCTGCATCTCCTGCACCATGTTGAAGTAGCTCTTGACCGGCAGCACTTTGTCGCTCAGGAGGACAAGGCGCTTCAGCAGAATAGCGGTATTTGCCAGCACCGCTGGCGAAGGGATCAGCAGGCTACGAAAGCCTTGAGCGAACTTTTGGATTTCGCGAACATCTTCCGCTTCGTCATTCATAGCGGTGTCAGGATGCATAGTCACTCCGATGCGCGAGAGAGGCCGGTGAGAAATACTCTTCAAGCGTGTGCAAGGTTGCGAGAGGGGCGGTATTGAACAATTCGTGAATCGTGATCAGGGTGGGCTGAATATGCTCTGCGACCTTCCAGGCCGGGAGTGCGCTCCCATCACGCTGCTTCATGGCGCCCAGTAAATGGCGTGGCAAGGCCTCACGCCACTGGACACGCTCGGCGACCGAGATCAGGCCGAAATCCCCCTGCAGGGAAGGCTCAACCACCGGCATCATTGCGCGGCTAGGCAGCCAAGATCGCCTGCCCGCCCGGGATCCAGACCCATGGAGCGCAGGGTTTGTTTGGTCAGCTCAACTTGAGCGGTAATAGAGGCGGGATCCTGAGCCATGTTCTCGGCGACAGCGGCCTGGATAGGGTCAGCGGCGTGCCCAGTCCGAGCCGATAGCCCATAGGCAAGGCAGAACCCTACAACGGCGACAGCGGCGACCACCGCCGCAGACCTCCAGACCGATCGGTTGCCTTTTCCAGATTGCGTGATAGGCGCCGACATTGCCGGCTCGCCCGGGACGGCGCCGACCATCCCGGGGCTCGTCAATTGCGGCTCCTTGTACGCTCCCAGTGCACGGCACTCCCATCGGAGATAGGATTGAAGAGCACGCCCGAAAGAGCTGGCGACTGCCTGCCGTACATCGACCAGGGGGAGGTTATCCGTCGTTGCGATCGTTGCCAGGTCATGGCACTGAACGCTGCCATCATGCGACGCAAGCAGCTTGACTCTGTACTCGGACTGCCCTCCTTCGACTTCGCATGAGATCTCGGTAGGGGGGCGAGGCAGCATCACGACGCGCGGCATACGCAGGGTGTCCCCGGCAAAATCGCTGTCAAACATTACTGCGATACGGTTGTCCATCGCGGTGATTTGCACGAAAGGCGAAAACCTTTCCGTCGTCTTCGTGCCGGAGACTTTTGAAAGTTTCACCTAGAGACTCCCGAAAATATCTTGCAGAACGGCATCATCGGTTAAGCCGGTCATCATTTTGGGACGCCCAGTCCGATGGTCGATATAGAAAGCTACGGGCACACCCGCTTGCTGGCCTGGCTCCTGATTCTGCTCGAATGCCGCAAACATGAAGGCCAGGTTCAAATCAAGCGCCTTTATCGTTTCAGGGGTCGGTTCTGACTTGATGGGCTCATGCTTGCCGAGGATCCGGGCCAACACCGCAGGGTCACTTGATTGCAAAATCGTCGCCGCGATCGGCGTGCCGTTGGCCTTGTCGCCCAAAGCAGTCGTGGGGATCCATTTAATGGAGTACCCCTTAGCGACGTATGGCCGTGTCTTTGCATAGGCCTGTTGGCAATAGGGACACCGTGGATCGATGACGACATACACCGTGTCCGCAACGCCGCCCTGCCCTTCTTTGACGCCCTGGAGAGAATCGACCGTATGCATGGCCTGGGGAATGTCCCCCGTAAAATTCCCGGACATGGCCGACGCGCGCGAAGTTCCAACACCCATCGCGGGTGGCGTGGATCCCGTCGATTCATGCGTGAGCACGGGTAACTGCATATCGGAGATGTTTCGTCCCGATTGCGCATCCCATACCACACCTGCGATGACCGCCATATTCGGCGCCGGGGGCGTCGTATATAGGGTAATCTGCTTGCCGTTTTTCTCTACTTGCCACGCCGTCAAACCGCCGACGCCAGGATCGAGCTTGCGGACGATCTTTCCATAGCGGGAAATGACGGCCTCGGGGGACTGGGCGACGCTTTGCGCAGCGGGAAGCACGGCAATAGCCGTCGCAACCAGCAACTTTCCGATGTTCACGATTCTATTCTCTCGTCAGAAATCAGCGGTTTCACAATTCTAACAAAACCGCCCGATCATATCACCAAAAGAGCGAATCGTTTATCCCCTGGCTTCCTCATACGCCTTCTTGTCGGCTTCGGTGTAGCGGAACCCGTGCATGGCAGCTTCCAGCCCGCTCACGGCCTTGTCGAGCTGGGGCTCAACGATGGCGCAGCCCGCTTTTGCTTCGTATAGGTAGTGGCAATAGACGGCCGAGCCGCCTTCCGCAAAAGCCACCTGCCTGCCGATGCTGCTGCGTAGGTACCAGAGCTCCCGATCGTAAAACCGCAGCCATCGCACGTCCGCAGGCGGAAATACGCCGAGGGCACTTGCGCGGACATAGCACGCATACAGAATTGTCCTGCGGAATGCATGCTGCTCGATGATCTGCTTTACCTCCGGGTGCATCAGATAGCGCGCGATTATTTGCCTGGGATAGGACAGATCAAATGCAGGCCGCAACCATGCATAGCCGTCATCGCCGCTCTCCCGCTTTCTGCCCTGGCGCTCCACCGACGACGTGAAGTGGTCCCAACACCACTTGATGAGACCATCACTATCGGCCATCGCATTCTTGAATGCCGCATCATCCATACGGGGGTCTGTCGCAGCTACCCGTGGGAGGACTATTGCGAGCAATAGCGTCTCCCCAGGCGTCAGATCCGCAGAACGAGTCCAATGAGGGCCGAGCTGCGCGAGAAATACCGCCGTAGCAGCCTCCCGGTTCAAAACGGGCACATACTGGCCATCTGCCATTTTTTGCCACCCGCTGATAAGGCGGTGTTTGTACGCAAATTGCCGAGACGTGAGGCTCATGCCAAAGAGCGGATCGGCAAGCGGCTTGGCTACCAAGTCTAGCCTCTCCACAAGCTTTAGATGGGGGTACAGCGCGGCATTTTCTTTCACGAACGACTTAATGGAGTGATTCTTGGTAAATCGAAAGCCGGGGTGGGTGCGGGACACTTGGCGAAACATGCGAAAACACCAACCGCCGAGAATAATGACGCATAGACCATTAAAGACCATGGATGAAGAAGTGATTTCTCCCCAACTAAGCGTTGAAAAATCCCGCGTACATAGCAGAATAGTTCTCTCGGGCGCACATACCCGTTGCACCCAATTGTGAGCAGACGAAATACCGGGCAGATTGAAAAAAGCGCCCGCCAAATTCAAAACCCACACCTCTGCATAGCGCACGTATACATACAGCGCGCTGATTTGCGTATGTGCGAAATACCATGCGATCCATACGGCGGCAATCACCATAACGATGATTCCGGCTACGGCTGCTGGATCGCTGAATTGGAATGTCCGGTCTGTCCCTTGGGACTTGCTTGTTGCCATGCTCAAGATCCAAAAAAGGCCCTCAAGCACGCTTGAGGGCCTGTCTACCGCGCTTTACCTGTTCTCCGTTCCATCATCTTCACGCCCCGCAATTCCGCGCAGCCGACCCCAATCCACCGCTGGAGGCCTTGGCTTCGGGTTATCGCTGGGCTCTGATGCCTGCACAGGGCCAGGCGAGTCCGCCGATACAGGCGCCTCAGGTTGGGGCACCGGGCCTGCAGGTGACGAGGCCTCTGCTAGTTCTGAAGCAGGAAAGGCGCTCTCAGGGCTGCGAGTTTGGTCATCCCGGTTATCCCGGGTCACGTCTGACGCCGACGGCTCCATAGGCGTACCGTGAGTAACCGCTTCCCTTGCATCCAGGTATAGCTTGCCGATTCGGTAGCTATATTCGCCTGTCGGAAAAGTTGAAGCCAACGCGTCAAGGATCGATTCTTCCGTGGCGTCAGCAGGCTGCTTATCGACAGCCGTGCGTAGCGCGACAAACCCCCGCCGTAGGCATTCTCGAAGCAGCTCGGTTTTGCCCCCATATACGCCATCCCGGGCCTCAAGCTCTGCCAGCAAATCCGCCTCGGCCGCGATATTGGCCCGCAATCGGATCTCGAACCGCTCTTTTTTTGCGGCTTGATTAGTCACGATCGCTCCCTGTTCGGTTGGGTTGTTGGACGCGCTCACGTGCCTGCTCGCGATCTTTACGAAGATCGTTGTAGCCGATCAAAACCAGCGAGCGCAAAAACGTTGTGCGCTCCCCGCTGGGTACGGCCTTGAGCAGAGCTATTGCATCGCGTTCCACTGGGTAGCGTGGAGCAAGCAACACGCCGGTTCTCAGCGGTTTGCTCGCCATCTTACTCACCCTCGTTGCCGAAAACGTACTTGGCGATTTTGAACATCCCACGCGCATTCGCGAACTCGGGCTGCTTGGCGAAACGGTGATGCGGGAAATACTTCTTCAACTGATCCTCCATCACGATTGCGCCGCCGCCGACAAACAAAACCGAATCCAAGTCTTTCCCGGAGCCGATTTTGGTACGCACACCAGCCATAATCTGTTCGGCCAGGTTTTCCTTCTCGCGGACCAACAACTCTCGTACGTCCTCGACCTGTCCCGAAAGCTTGACCGTTCCCGTCTTGATTGCATGTTCGATTATTCGCGGGGGAACGTTGTCCAAGTCGAATTGCGACCGCAGCCTCGACTCGATAGCACTGTAAAGACTGAGAACGCCAACATCGTTAGAACCCGAACGCTCCGTATTCACCTGCTGTCCACCGGGGAAGATCACGGCGCAGTCGGTCGTCTTTCCGCCGATATCGATGACGCCGACCACGGAATCGTTGAGAGTCTCGAACTGTTCGGAAGGGGAACCGTCCATATCGATGAGTTGATCGAAATAGGCAGCAATCGCTTCCGTGGTCACCACGTTCTTTACGATGTTCGCCATAGGCTGCCCACCGCTGCTCACCTTCTTGCGCAGATTCTCCTGCTTGGCGTGGATCAGTGCGTCGTTACGCTGCCCATCGGCCAGGTAGTAATAGGACACCGGCAACCCAGTAGCGATGGACACATCTTTACCAGAGAGGCCCGCTTTGCGCAAAGCGTGATGGACCAACACCCGATTCAGAGGCGAGCGCGGGTAGTCTGCAAACCTCGTGTCGTCGGTGCCTTCAAGATGCTCGTGCACCGTGAAATCATGACCTTCTTCCGTCTTGTACAGGCCAGCCTCGTCGCTTTGCCAGGAAATCATATGGCGCCCCGCGCGGCCGCGCGACGGCACAGAAAAAGTCGTCCCGTTCTCCAGGACCACCTTGATCGCGTAGTGGCCATCATCCACGCCGACAACACTTACCTTGCCCATATGTACCTACCCTTCGCAGTTTATTTATCGTTGACGAATAAATTCTTTAAACCAGTTATTCGTTGCTTTTTCACGCCCACTTATCAAGTACCAAACAGACCGCCATGCAGCAGGCAACGTCATTTTGGAAATGAAGCGTACGTAAAACAGCACCAGGACTGACAGGATTGCCGCGCTGAAAATGGTCCAGGTCTGATAAAAAATCAGGACAATCCACGGCACGGCAGCAGCCCAATGGACAGCAAAGAACAAAACCTCTCGGGCCAAATTCGACCAGTGATAACGGCCTTTATTCATGCTTCCTCACGCCACCCTTATCAAATTGATTACACACTCTTGACACTATCAAGGCGACATGTGGCGCGATCGTACCACACAACATCGCGCGATACAACCGCCGTGTCAACACTGTCTGCCACCATTGTCACGCACTGTCGTCCGTCGCCGACGCTAAGCCTCGGCTTTTTGACGCAGTTGTGCCGCCGTGGCGGCACTGATGGCGCCATCTGCGAGCAACCTGTCGGCCTCCTGGACGAACGACCAGCCCCGCGCCCGCATGATGTCTCGGAGCGTACCCGTCACTCGCCCCATATCGGACATGACCATGAGCTCATCTCGAACCCTCTGATCGCATTGCAACCACTCTCGCGCTGCAACTCGACGCCCATTTGCGCCCGGCACTAGAGTTTGCGCCATAATAAAGCGGGCGCTTTCGATAATGTCGTAGATCGCTGTAGCGCGCTCAGCCTCAGGGAATCTGGAAATAAGCCTGCGCACAACAGAAGCGACGTTAGTGGCGTGCACCGTACCGAATACTGGATGTCCGGTCTGTGAGGCTTCCACCGCTGCACGGATTGTCTCTTCATCCCTCATTTCGCCAATCATTATGAGGCCTGGCTTACGCCGCATCGCCTCACGGTTGGCAGCGTAAAAATCCGCAAAATGGGTGGGGATCTGGGACTGTACAATTATCGAGTGCTTGCTGGCGATCGACTCAAAAGTGAATTCAATCGGCTCTTCGTGAGTAACTAGATTGCCTTTTATAGGCGTGTCATTCTCAAGAATGAAGCGAAGAATCGATGCAAAGGTGGTCGTCTTTCCAGACCCAGTACGCCCAGCGACGTACACTATGCCGTCCTCCGGACATGCAGCGCGAACAATGTCTTCCGTCAGCCCCAGTTCCGTATAAACCGGAGGATCTTTCGCAATGGCTCGCATCACTATTTGGCATGATGTCTGCCCGTGGTATGCAATCGGCGACGCATTGACGCGATACTTGTGCCGCACCTTGTCGCCCCGGAAATCACGTAGCTTTGGATCAAAGACCTCATACCGAGTGTTGACTGCCGTTCCACCGACGATATCGGTCCACGCTGTATCGCGGTTTGCGCACAGGACGAGGATTTCGCGCACTTCGCTATCATCGAGCGCGCGGTGACTGACAGCCCGGAGGCCTCCGTTCACTTCGGCACAAACCGGATATCCGGGCTGAATCAGGATATCGCTGGCCCCCTGCGCAAGGGTCTCCAGCATCAGAGCCTTGAAGTCCTCCGAGGTTTGGAACCTGAACGGATCTCGATATGCGGTCCTCCACTCCAGCCGCTCCAGGAGCGCTCCAGGTTCGCCGCCATTGTCAATTGTCGTGTCCATCCACCACCCCGCTCGGGACTGAACTCCCCTGCCCTACTACGGGAAAGGTCTGGGCCGTGGCGCTGCTAGGCGCCGGCGCCGCCGCACGGGGCGCCGATGTGATCCACGGTGTGCGAACATCGCTGTTCGGCGCTGCCGAAGGCGTGAGACCCGTCCATTTCTTCATATCGCCGTCGAACTCCGATAGCGCCGTAATGCGCAACAGCGTCTCGTCCACCGCCATGGTCGAGCCGTTGTTCGTCACAGGGATGGACTCGCTCGCAATAAGCGGCATGGTTATCTTCCCCTGCAGAACAAACTCGTGGAAGCGAAGCATGCCTATGAAGTCTCGATTGAGCCTGTCCATCGAGTGCTCCAGCATGATGTCGGCCTGCTCTATTCCTTGACGCCAACCATCAGCGACCCCTTGCTCCCACAGACTCTTTTCCGCCGAAGTCGCGGGCTTGATCATGTTGAAAGATGAGGGCAACGTCCCCGCAGTCGGGAATGACAGGTAACCACGCCAAGACGGTGCTACGGAAGCGAACTTTGCCTGGGACTCGATTTTGTAATAGGCCCCAGAAAGTCGAAGCGTAAGATCGCCGTCCTGGTTATAAAGATCAGTCGCCTGCACGATCACGGGCGGCACCACCCGGCCCTGAATCATCAAATTGCCGAAGTCGTAGATCGTGTCCAGCTTTCGCTCGTTGGCCTTCACGTCACGTCGGATCTTGTCCAGTTGCCAGGCAATGCCGGCCTTGACACCGATGCCCAACGCGGTATCCAGAAGCGCCTGCGACCGTGCGCGTTGGGCATCGTTCTGCTGCGCCATGAGCGCGGCAGCGGTCGCCGCGCTGCCACCACGAGACTGATCCACCACTTCGACGTAAGCAGACCCCTCATAGAGCCGCTGGGCCTGCTCCAGGCTCATGGGCGGCATATCCATCGGCATGGCCTATCCCCTCTTTTTGCCGCCTGCTGGCACCGGGGTTTTGTAGGTGAGCCGGATAGTCCTTGCCGGCATGCTCAGCACCACGTCGGCTTGCCGGTCAATCTGCTGCCCGATAGAACGCAGCACATCCGTCGGGGTCACGCTCGTCATCTTTATGTTGATAGCGCGAAGTTGGGTGGGCTGCCCCACCTCGACGTACCGATAACCGTACCGGTACGCGAGAGTCTGGAGCAGCTCCTGGGGCAAGCCGATGTAATCGACGTTGATGAGGTCCAGTTCCAGCATCTCTTGCTTACGCTCAACCCTCGCTTTGCCTTCCGCCACTAGGGCGGCGTACTGCCGCTGAGCATCCGCGGCCACCGCCATCTTGTCCGCCATTAGGCGATTTGCGTACACGTCGGGGGTCACGTCGTCACCAGGCCGGAGTGAGGAGCATCCGCCGAGGAATACCGCCAGGACGACCCACGCTCGCCTTATCTTCCAGATCATGTAATGGCTCCACTCAAGAACGTATAACGTCAATTTTCTAAGGTTTATCGCCGAACGCAAAAGACCGTACGACACGCCTTGCGTCCGTTCGCTGGCACAGCCATACAAGGCCGTGGCTCCGAGCCCAGCCGAATCATTACACATTCTCGACGCACAGACAACGCCCTGGCATCAAAACTCAGCTTTTTTGACACACGGTACCCGCGCAGTCGTCACACTGTTCCGTACGCGGTTTCTACTCATACCACCACGTTATAATCGCACAGCTCACGCCATTATGACGCAATGTTTACGCTCTGTCTGCCAGGTGCGCGCAACTTCATTACGTTTTTCAGACGGCAACACGACTGCTTGCTGCCACAAAACTACGCATTGCTGCCCGCCGTATGAGAAACGTCTGCGGATACGGAGAACAAATTTCTTAGGCCGTGCCGGGCATTCGAATTGAAACGTGATCGCCGACCGACTTGGGATGGTCACGGTCCAGCAGCTTCCCGTTACTTCCCGTCCCTGTACACCACAAAAAAAAGGTCTGCACATACTATGCAAACCGCCTGCATCTCAAATAACATGCACTAGCCGCTTCAATGAACGCGACTTTCTGTTACCGCAATGGGCTTAATAGCCGCAATAACGAATGACGTTTTCAATGAACACGCGAGTGAATATATGTGTACGAGGCAACGTATGGGAAGTAACGGGACATGTGACCAGCCAGCCCCCCCATGCGATCAACTCAAGCTGCTTGTCAGCACGGAACGCCGCAATGACACCTGGTTGGCGGCACGCCCCGCCCATGCACACCCCGAAGGCTGCGAACCCATTGGCGACACACTTCGCCGCTGGGGCCACGGGCCCGCAACATCCGCCAAGGAACCTCAATGGCAATCAATGATGGCAACGTTCGAATCGATGGCAGCAAAACGCCGCTAACGCTTATTGATCGCATCAGCAGCGAAGAGTGGGTTGGCGCCAGCCTGCAGAGCAAAAGCCGCGATGACTACGCCCGAAAAATTCTGGTCCTCGAAAACCAGATCCGCGCCGCTGAGGGAAATGCCACCAAGGTCACTCCGGCCAGGATGGCTGCACACCTGGCCTGGCTGTTCGCACAGCAGAAAATCGCCCAGGCTACGGCCCGCTCCTTGAAGGCGGCAGTCCTCTTCTGGCTCGCAGAAACGGCGCAGGCTGTCATTGCCCATGGCAGCGATGGGCTAAGCGAGTACGAACAGGCCTACGAAAGCGTCCGCGCGCTTGCAACCAACTCCTTACCGCGCCGAACGTCACAAACTTCGAGTCCTAAACTGAAGGCGCTCCCCAAGGACGCACTCGATACCCTGGAGCTCTATGGGAAAAGCACCCCTGGCGTGGTTTACGTGGGGACTTTGCTCGCCTTTCTGAGAGCAAACCTGCTTGTTGGGTTGCGCCCGGAGGAATGGTTTGACGCGGCGACATTTTCATACCTTGGCCCCAATGCGCGAGCGCGCAGTTCCTGCCTCGGGCTCATAGTGCGTAATAGCAAGGCATCACACGGGCGTGCCAACGGAACCCACCGAGAGATCCTCCTGCATTCCATCAGCGCGGAAGACCTGGCCACACTGCTTCACTTTCTTGGACTCATCGAAGCGCATCGAGCCAAGAACCCGACGCTTTCTCAAGATCAGCTCGCAAAGTCTTTTTTCGGCCCGCTCCGGCACTGCATGTCCAACGCGCTCAAGAGGGCAGGGTATCGACCAGGCTCCGCCGCACGTCCAACCCTGTATAGCAGCCGTCACCAAGCTGTAGCCAATGCCAAAGCCAGTGGGCTGACCGATCGTGAAATTGCGGCCCTGTTTGGGCATGTGAGCCCGGCCACCGCAAAGAGTCACTATGGCAAAAAAATGAGTGGATGGATGAAAAACACATTTCGCCCATCCCCAGAGTCGCTTATGGCTGTCAGCGGGCAATCGCCAAAGCCCGATGTGGCTCGACCGGACGACCGGACGCTCCAGGCAGCTACGGAGTGGCTCAAGAGCCCCGGCGCCATGTGACAATCTGCTTCGACCGACCGATGAAATACCAATAGCCCTTGTGATGCACGCCCTTTAGCCCTGCCGAAGGCCATTTCGAAACGCTACAACGCTGCCCACCGCGTCCGCCTAGTCGGGGCGCTGGCACCAGCGCAGCCGCTTGCTCTGAGCCTGGGCAGTAATAACGTGAACCACGCGTCAAAAGTTCTACCGCGTGACCCAGGTGCCAGCGGATTGCAAAGGCGACCACCTAACTGGCGCCTTGTTGCCGCACCGCGCGGTGGAGCCGCTATGGCTGCACTCTAATGGCGGTAGTACGCGCATTTTTAACGCTGTATCGCTCCGATACTTGCGCGTAGATCCCGCACTACATACGCTTTCAATACGCGTTCTTTGCGCCAAGTTTGCGCTGGGAGCCGGGTCAGCGTGTGGCAGGACGACCGCATATCATTTCTAATCAGCCAGCCGACGCGACATCAAAATTTGATGACGATAAGGAATTTGATGAGGCTGCATCAAATTCTTCTCGTTGCGCATTTCTAATTTCCCGCTAGAATGTCACGCTGATTGGAGAAAACTACTATGCTTACGCGGACATCTGGCAGCTCGTGGGGTCATCCGAGAAGGGAGATTGACACCCGAGGCTTGCGCCGCTTCTGCCGCTTGTTGTCCGCTGTGGCGCAAGCGGGGGAACTGCTCAACCCCATCCTGCTTTGTCTGTTGTTGCTTCTGACGGCATGGCTGCTGGCCTTCTCTAATCTGGAGAACATCAGCTTTTACGACGGGACCGCGACGGTCTGTGTCTTGGATGGAACCACGCAGAGACTCCCCCATGTTCGGTAAGAAAAAGACGCGCGTAGATCAGAAAACTGATGGGGCCGGTTCCGAGGATCGCCTCCTGCAGCTTGCGTCCGACACCACGCCAGGCGAAGCGCCATCGGTACTACGCGAGGTGTCGCGGCTTCAACTGGAAGTTGTGCACCTGAAGCGCCGGAACTTGCGCGTCTGGGGTACCAACCTGGTCTTGGCTGGGGG
Source organism: Bordetella flabilis (assembly GCF_001676725.1). Lineage (NCBI taxonomy): Bacteria > Pseudomonadati > Pseudomonadota > Betaproteobacteria > Burkholderiales > Alcaligenaceae > Bordetella > Bordetella flabilis. The sequence goes on along the minus strand of NZ_CP016173.1, from coordinate 33,343 downwards.
CCTAGTGATTGTGATCGCTGGGACGCTCTACGCCTTCCCGAAGTATCGGTACATCCCCACCACAGATAACCGCGCCATCTGCGAGGTGACCCCCGAAAGCACGCCGCGCGTCAGCGGCGCGGATGTCACCAACTTCGCAAAGGATGCGGTCCTGAACTCATATTCATATGACTACGTGAATTACCGCAGCTTGATCAACGAGGCTGCCGCACGTTGGTACACCGAGGCGGGCCGAAGAGCCTTCATGGAAGGACTTGATAGCTCTGGCAACCTGCGCCGCGTGATTGATGGACGCTTGATTCTTCGTTCCATGGCCACCAGAACGCCGCAGCTGGAGGAAATGTCCCCAGCTACGGGCATCCCCCAATCTTGGACGGTCGTTGTGCCGATCGCGATCGAGTTTTACGTCGGCGGCTCTGAGAAGCCGCTCTCCCGCCAGGAGTTTCGCGCTTCAGTGAAGGTAGTACGCATACAGGCGTCCGCCGCCAACCAGAAGGGCATCGCGGTGGAGTCAGTCGTCCTCAAGCCTCCCCGGAATTGAAGCGATGCGCCGGTACCGATCTTTCGTCGTCGCACTATGCCTGAGCTACGCCTCGCTCGGGCAAGCACAGGACGCACCGCCGCCACCGCCACCGATGCCTCCCAATAATTTGGGCGCAGCCGCGCCCAGGGTCGAGTATCCAAGCGACGCACAGATTTCGGAGGACATGATCCGAGATCTGGAGCAGCTGCAACTCACCCCTGAACAAACTGCCCGCGTAAAGCGGCTTTATCTGCAAAGAGAGGGCTACAAAGCCACCCCTTACGTCGCCCCTGCAAGGCCTGTTACCCGGACCCTCGCCGTGAATCTGGAACCAGGGGTACCACCACCCATTATTCGGCTATCTCGGGGGCAGCAGTCCTCTATCGTCTTCTCCGACGTAAATGGCAATCCATGGATGATCAAGCGGGTGTCGCTCAATCGGCAGTTGTTTAGCGACGGACATACGGAAGGAGGGGGCGCGGGCAAAGACGAGACGCCTACCAATGTGCTCGCTCTTGAGCCACTTAGCCCCGTGGTTTACGGAAACGTGTCTGTACAGCTCAATGGCCTTTCAACGCCGGTCATCTTGACGCTTATTAGCGGCCAAGACGACGTGGATGTTCGAGTTGACGCCAAGGTTCCGGGCAGAAACCCGGATGCATCAGGCACGGTCAGCATCACGTCGCTTCCTACGATCGACAGCGATCTGCCCTATTTCATGGATGGAACTCCGCCCGAGCAAGCAAAAAGGCTGCGCGTGCGTGGGCTCGAAGGCACTGTCGCGTGGTCGTACCACAACAACCTCTACTTGCGCACAAATGCGACCGCACAGTACCCCGCATACATAGCAGCGGCTCGCAGCACATCTGGCGTATCGGTGTATCGCTACGCTGGCCTGCACGATACGGTCACCTTGCTTGCCGGTGGCCGCGCCGTAACGATTTTCATCGAGTGAACATTAGATGAGCGAGAACCACGACGAGCCGCAAGAGCATGTGCGCTCAGAGCCCTCGATTGGAGCATCGGGCTATGAGCCCGAGGATGATGTAACGCCAAGCTCGCCTGTTGAAGCACCAGATATGCCTGCGCGCAAAGCCAGGCCCGCGCCCAGAGCCAGGACCGATGAATGGCGCCGCAATCTCAAATCGGTATTCGGCCACGGCATCGGCCGAATCTCGATCATTGGCGCCGCCATTGTCATCTTGATCATGATCGCGGTGGGTGTGAGGACGCTCACCAGTGCGCGCAATAAGGTTGCGGACACGAATACCGCGCAGTTTGAGGCACCTACAGCCCCTTCTGCGCCCATAGACATCAATCCAGTGTCCGCAAAGGAAGCTGCTCGACGCAACGATGTCGCGAAAAGAGAGGCAGAAGAAGCCAAAAATTCCGGTGGCAGCTATCAGCCTCCCTTCATACCTCAAATTCAGCCGGACGAGGCTCAGCAGAAGCCGAACGGGACAAACGATATTTTCGGAGGAAACCAAGGCTTCAAGGCAGCACCGGCCACCATGCCGGTGCCCAGTGCAACCGCAACGGACAGCGAACAGCGGAGGCTTCTCGAAGAGGCGCGGCGCCGGCAAACGCAAGCCTACGAGGACGCGCTGAAAAAGCGCGACGCGTACGTCACCAAGAAGCAAGAGACCGTGCTAAAGCAGCTTGACAAAATGCTGGGCCAAGATTCGCTGAACAAAATTGGCAGCAACAGCGTTGTCGCATACACGCTGCCCGTCAATGCCACGGCCGCAGCAAGCCAGCCGACCGGAACCGTTCAGCAGGCGAGCGCAGCCCAGTCGTCACAGCGCACGCCGGTCATTCGAACCGGCAACGTGCTTTACGCAGAGACAATTCCGGAGGTGAACACGGACAAAGGCATGGATGTGATGGCCGTTGTCCGTGGCGGTGCGTGGGAAGGCTCCATATTAATCGGCAGGGTAGAGCAGCGGCCCGACGATATTGGGTTCAGGTTCACGACGCTCGCCCCGCAAGATGGACGGCCCTCAATGAGCATCAATGCGGTCGCCATGAAAACCGAAAATGCCAGCCTTGGAGTCGCCGAGAACATCGACCATCACACGCTTGAGCGATACGGCTCCTTAGGTGCGGCAAGCCTCTTGTCTGGATTCGGCAAAGCTTACGCGCAGACACCTGGAACTGCCGTGATTGTTCCATCTGGAACCACGGTGACCAGCACACAGGAGCCCTCAAACAAACAGGTGATAGCTACCAGCGTAGGAGAACTGGGAACGAATTTTTCCCAGGAAATCCGCCGTGGCTTCGATCGCCAGGCGACCTTCTCGACACCGAAGAACCAGGGTATCGCAGTGTTCTTCTTGTCTGACGTGTACGTACAGAACTGAGACAGCACGATGAAAAACTGGTCTTTCGGAAAGCTCATGGCTGTCTTCGGCGGCGGATTTGTCGGCTTCATTGTCGTATCCGTGCTCGTCATACACCTGTTGAAACCTAAAGCACAGAAAGCCTCGATACCGGCACACTTCAACACGGTCCAAGAAGCGCCCTCTGCCAAAACCGCCGCAGCGCATATAGCCACGCCCGTGCCCGCTGCACCCGCTGCGGTTGCACCGGCGACTGTCGGCCCAGACATCGTGAGCGTCCAGCTCGAAAGCACACAAAGCGCTCTGCGCCAGGCCAAGGAAGACGCGCAAAGCCTGGAGAACAAGCTCACCAAAGCGCTTGCCAGCCGAGACGAGACAGCTGCAAAACAAGCTCAACTCCTGATCACACGAATCGAATCTTTGGATAAGCGAATTCGTGCACTAGAAGAAGACCGCATGTTGAATCCGGGGGTCTCCGTTGTCTTTTCGGACACCGGGCGCCCCGTAAAGACGGTAGACAGCGTGCCAGAGCACACCAATGCCCCGTACACACCACCCAAAGGTTTTGTAGTACGAGCGGAGCTCGGCAACCGGGTATGGCTTTCTGATGGACAGCGCGAAATCTCCATTCTCAAAACTGACGCGCCTCCAAAACCGGGCCCGGTCGCACAGACGCAATCTATTCGGACGACGAACACGCCGATGATCTCGTCCGCGTCCAATCAGTAGACCTAAGACCCAGCAGAGCACTCCATGGACACAAGCTTGGCCTCAAATTTTCCGGATCTTGCGACGATGCTGATTGGCATCGGCAAGGTGATCCCTTCGATCATCATGCTCATGCAGGTGGCAGCCATGGCAATGGGCATGTACCTGACGATCGGAGCGTTGGTCGAACTTTGGGGGGCCAACAATGACAACCTGTCGAAGCACATATCCAGTCAGCGCGCATACAGCACCACAGGCGGGGTGATTCAGCTTCTCATCGGGGCTTTGTTGCTCTCGGTCGGAACGTTGGAATTCGTAGGAGTTCTCTCGCGCTCGCTTACGGGAGACTACGCCGCCGTTCGGATGACTGCGGACACATTGTCATATACGCCAGGCCCGAGCTCCACCGCGCAAGAAAAAGCGTTGGCAGTCACGTTGGCGCTGCTCGCTTTGCTGCAGGCGATGGGCTTCGTAGCGATCGTGAAGGGCTTGATGGGCATCAACCGGTATTACAAGCAGAGCGCGGCAGCCGCATCCTTCGGCACGTCATTGACGTGGCTTCTCGGCGGCGTGCTCGCCTGGAACTTCAAGTGGTTTTCCGATGTGATCAACAACACCGTTGGCTTCAACTTCATTTCGCTCTTTTCCTCGCTGAAGTAACCCCTACCACACCCCACCTTTCTACCAGGGAGATACCTCCATGCAACATCGCGCCAACATACTTGGTCGAATCGCGCAGAACGCGCACACCAAGCTTCTGCTGATTGCGGTCTCGTTTCACGCGACCGTGGCTCAAGCAGCCCTGACCAGGGTGGACCTCACCCAAGATGCCTCGGGCGGGAAGACACTGACCAACGTCGCTGAGAACGGCGGGAACATTCTTGACAGCGTGAATTCCTTGATGCTCGCCATTGCGGCGTTCATCGGGCTGATCATCACCATCATGTCTGCCTACACCATCTGGAAGGCGGCCAAGGATGAACGCGAAAAGCCTACCAGCGCCATCGTTGGCATCTTTATTGGCGGCCTGATGCTCGCAGTACCCACGATCATGTGGATCAGCCGCAACTCGCTCCTTGGCAACTAGTACAGAGCTGCCAGCGCCAGGGCAGGGGGGGCCCGACCCCTCCGGCCGCTTACATCCCCGACTTCTGTTCAGGTGCGAGGCACGAACGCGATGAGCCCATTGCTACCCAAGGTTCCGGAGCTCTCACGCGCTGGGCGCAATGACGCGCAACCAATCATCGGCGTCAAGCGCAAGATCTGGCGCCGTGATGACGAGCATGCCGCATTAGCCGATGAGGCTTTCGAGCCGATGCGCAAAACGATCCTCGCCAGGGACAACTACACCTGTCGCTTTTGTGGGTTTCGGGCCTCCAAGTACCAAGAGATTCACCACATGGACGATGACCACACGAACAACACCGAGAACAACCTCGTCACCGTGTGCACTCTCTGCCATCAGGTTCATCATCTCGGAATGTTTGCAATGCGAAATGCCGGGTTTCTGGCAGCATTGCCCGAATTCACCCAGACGGAAGTTAACCACTTCTGTCGAATCATTCATGTCACCAGCTCCTTTGCAGAGCCAGCAATCGCGGATCGCCTGCAGGCGCTATTCGCGCTGTTCACGTCGCGTGGCATGGACACACTCAAGCGGCCCTTTGACTGCGATCTCAGCGATCCGTACCTGCTGACCCAGATACTTTCTGGCGCCGATGACGATCTCTATGCAGCGCGCGATAAATCGCTGGCTGACCTGCGTTTGGTATCCACCAAGAACGCATTCCATGCCGGGCAGCTTGAGTTCTACGCACAACACTGCCGCGATCAATTCTTGCCTGGCGCCTGGTCTCGTCTGGCTCGCCAAATGCATGAGGTTCGCTAATGCGTGTGGGCGCCGTCTACTTTGATGAGTCCGGCAACATTGTCGCCAATGACAGAACAGTGGTGGCATTATCGGACGCCTGGGCGTCCGTCGGCGGAGAACCGGCAAGGCGTGTGCAGTCCGTGCACGACCTTGCAAGCGATGTACTCTGGCTGACAAATTTGACCTGGAACAATTTCTTCAAGGCAGGTTTGTCGAGGCATCCGAATTTCAGAAGCGATGGGTGGTTGCGCACGCTTTTTGGCCAGATCACCACCGAGCTGGGCGTCCACGGAAGTGATGTCTCGCCCGATATCACGGTGTCCGCGATGGCAACCGTAGCGCAACGCGTAGCGGACGTGGCGACCAACGACTACAAGGTCAGAGTGAAGTCCGCACGCCTCAATGATGACTTTGCCACCGCGATAAACGCCCCTGCAAGCGCCTTGCCAGATGCCTACTATCCCTTCTTTGAAGGCATTGCCGACCATCCATCGGTAAGTGTCATACAGACCGCAAACTACAGTGCGTCGTCGCCAACAGTCACCCTACGGCGCAACCGCCTTGCTCATGCCGCACACGTTCTCGCCACGCCGGTCCCTCCGGACGCAGGTTGGGAACTAGAGAGATCCGTCGGTTCAGGTTCAGACCAGTGGTTAGAGTCCATCAAAACGCCCTTTCTGGTCCGATGCACAATATCCAACGTCAACCCACTGATGGCTGAGGTGCTGTCATGGGGCAGTGGATCGAGACAGGTGCGCGAATGGTTGACCGATCTCGAATGGCGCATCGTTCGCGAGTTCGCCAATGTGAACGTGCATGCCGCTCTTATCTGCTCTAAAGAGGCTCAGGTGTTGCCTCAAGCAGCAATGCTGCCCTCCGGGTCGATGGCGCAGCTGTCTTACACGCTGGGGCTCGTCGCCGAACAAGTCTGGACGGCCATGGTAAGCCGTCAACGATACAAGGACACGACACGCTATACAGCAGCGGCCGCTTGGCTCCGTTCTTGTGACCGGATGACGATGTTCGACTATGCGCAGCGCCTGCACGCTCGCGGCGTCGTCGTGATGAGCTACGGAGTCGGAAACGTCGTCGCCAGATACCCGGAAGGCGGATTGAGGCGCACGCTCGATATCGCGACTGACCTGGCGCTCATGCCACCCGCGTCGAAATTCTCCGAAGCTCGCGTAGAGGGAGCACGAGCATGAGTAATGCCGACAGCCTTGCCGCAATTGAAGGCTTCTTGCGATCTAAGTGCAGCTACAAACGACTCCTGGAACTCGATGCCTTGATTCTGCGCAAGGACATGGGGCCAACACACGACGACGTGATACGCAGTTTCGTGCAAAAAGCAATTGAAGAGGTGACGAAGAATGAGCGGGAAACTTGAACTGCTGCTGTTGCAATTGCTCTCGGCACTGAAGACAGATGTCTCTGATTACTGCGACTTGGAAACCGTTGACAACGAGACGGCGCTCGTCGCCCAAGACGGCTCGATGGCGTCAATCGTGCGCTTCCACGGCGCGAAGAACATCGTTGGCCGAGATGCATTTGAGGATATGGTTTCCATGCTGACCAGCTCCCTTGCCCCCTACTTCAAGCAGCGTGGGCACGCCATTCAGGTGGTGTTCCGCCGCGATCTGGACGCCACGTCAACGCTTGAAGAGAATGCAGCTCAGCAAAGGGCAACGGCAGCTCGCGTCGGCTTGTCAATAGACGACTTGATTGACGAGTCGGTAAGAACGTATGCCAAATACGTGTACGACGAAGAATGCTTCTTGGTGTTCTGGTCGCGGCCTGCACTGCTGGACCCAGTTGAACAACGAATGGCATCGGACGCATCCAATCGCTTCCGCAAGGAACATCATTGGCCTTCGGCATCTGAAGCACAGAACCTCCTGCGTCCTATATCGTACCTACGGGACCGCCATGTTTCATTCGTCAGCAAGATCGTGGGCGATTTGAATTCGTCCAAAATGGGGTGTGCTGCTGACGTTCTGCCTGTCGGCGAAGCAATACGAGAAGTCCGTGCTTCCGTATATTCCGAATACACGTCGAAAGCCTGGCGCCCAGCTATTCCGGGCACAAAGATCCCGCTTCGCTGGAAGGAAGACAGCGTGGAGCATGACGCGTCCGGCCTTCTCTACCCACCTTTGCCTTCCCAAATTATGGTGGCCCTAGGCCAGGGCGGGGACCGAAAAAATGAAAGGCTTCCGGACCCCACGACAGTTCGGATTGGCTCACGGGTATACGCTCCGCTCATGGTTACTATTCCGCCGCGAGATCCGCAGTATTTCAATAGCCTGTTCGATGCTTTGAACCGCGCGGAAACTCGGGAAGGGGGGCAGCGGAGAGCATTGCCTTACGTCATCTCCTTCATGCTGGAATCGGATGGCTTGTCTGGCCTCACGACGCTTATTCAGTCTGTTTTCGGAAATTTGCTCGGCTTCACGAGCGAACAGAACCGCGACATCACGATGAGCCTAAAGGCCTTGCAGGAGCAGAAGCGCGACGGGATCGCCACGACAAAGCTACGGATCTCGGCCATGACATGGGCCCGGCATACGGATGAGGGCATTAAGGAACTTGCCCTTCGCAAAGCGAAACTGTGGCGCACGCTTTCTGGTTGGGGACAGCTCGATGCATCTGAACGCACCGGCAACCCGATGAAAGCCTTGCAGAGCAGCGCGTTAGGCCTTACCCCTGTGCATATCGGGACACCTTGTCCTGCTCCTCTGGAGGAGGTTATCTCCATCTTGCCTCTTTCGCGGCCCACGTCCTGCTTCACCCGGGGCTCCGCGATCCATCGGACGCTCGATGGCAAGATCTTGCGTGAAGAACGGTTTTCCGATGAGCAGACGACGTGGATCAAGGCCGTCGTAGGCAAGCCTGGATCGGGCAAGTCTGTGCTCATGAACAACAGTCATGTCGAGGCTTGTTTGCTCCCCGGCGCCACGCAACTCCCCTACATAGGGATCATCGACATTGGTATTTCATCGTCCGGTTTCGTTGATCTGCTGCGGGACGGGTTGCCCCCAGAGCTGAAGCACCAGGCGCTCTATAAGCGCCTGCAGAACACCGCGAAAGACGGCATGAACCCCCTCGACACGCCGCTGGGCCAGCGTCGTGCATTGCCCCGTGGGCGGGAATACGCCCGCAACTTCATCACCATGCTCGTGACGCCTTCGGAGCGTAATGGCGCACCCTATACCGGCATGAGCAGCTTTGTTGGGCGAATGATCGACCTCGCCTACGAGTACCGCTCGGACGACTCGGAGCGTGGCACACCTTCGACATACAAACCAGGCCAGTCTGCGACAGTTGACAGCGCGGTAGCGAAGCTGGGCTATCGCACACGCCCCGCTACGAGCTATTGGGAGCTCGTTGATGCATTCTTTGACGCGGAAATGTTCTATGAGGCTGAGGTGGCCCAACGCTATGCCGTCCCGACGCTCAATGATCTGATGGCTGTGGCATCCAGCGAGAATGTGCAAAACGAGTACGGTGAGCAGACAACCGACACTGGCGGGAGCCTGTTGAAAGCGTTCATCGTTGGAATCCGTGAAACAGTCGCGGACTTTCCCATCTTCTCCGGGCCGACCCAGTTCGACATTGGCTCCGCAAGGGTCTCCGCCTTGGATCTGCAGGACGTAACCTCAAAAGGGTCGGCCGCTGCACAAAAGCAAACTGCGTTGATGTTCATGGCCGCGCGCGAATCCTTCATGAAGAAACTCGCGTACTCGAAAGAAGACCTGCCTTACTTCAGCGATCGCACCAAGCCCTATTTCGCCCGCATGATTGCCGACCTGGTTGCGCAAGACAAGATCATGTGCATGGACGAGCTTCACCGGGCTGGGGGCCAAAAAGGGCTTGAGGAGCAGCTTCTCCAAGATGGCCGTGAGGCAAGAAAGTGGAAGATGGAGATCATCCTGGGCAGTCAACTGCCCGAGGATTTCGGCTCAATCATGAACATCGCTACGGCGATCTTCCTGCTGGATGCTGGAACAGAGAGCACACGTAGGTGGCTTCGGGAGCACATCGGGCTTTCCAACGTGGAAGAGGCCGCATTGAATCAATTCGTTCACGGTCCTAGTAGTGCAGGCGCCACCTATCTTGCGCGGTTTGTCACCAAGACGCAGACGTACAGCCAGCTATTCACCTTGAACATCGGGCCACAGCGCCTATGGGCACTTTCCACGACAGCCGAGGACCGGCAGTTGCGAGACATTCTCTATGAAGCGATGCCACGCATGGTTGCGCGGCGCCTGCTTGCCAGGCGCTTTCCGGGCGGGTCATGCAAGGGCGCAGTGGACAGAATGCGCAGCGAGGCCGCTCCTAACGTTGAGGCTGAATTCGTCGACGACGAGGTGATCAAGGCCATCGTGCAGCGGATCGGTAATGAGTTGATCGCAGAGTATCGCTTGGGCGGTGCTGAGTTGACTGAATTGGAAGCAACGGCCTAGTGGCGCCGGACAGCAAAGGGTAGGGGAGGGCTTATCGGTGCAGTACAAAGGATCTTCTCGCCAGCACGAGATTTCGACTTCGCGCCGCCGCAAGGACACGCGGCCGTTCTCACGCCGCGTGTCCGATGGACTTCGCACAGGAGAGGGCGTGATACTCGGGCTTATCGTGCTCGTCATACTTGCTGTTGGCCTCATTGCCATCCCGTTATCGGGTGAGCTGCTACTGCTCGCGGCCTGGGCATACAAGCGCAAATACGTGCGGCTAGACCACCAGCTCTTCAATTTTCCGTACCGTGTTCCAGTGCTGGCGAAGCTACGGGATGGATCGACTCCGGGAGGACAACTTGGGGCCGGTATCACATATATTGGGCGTGATCTCGAAACAAAGGAACAGGTGTACGCAAACAATTCGGACTTACGTACCCATATGCTCGTGTTGGGCACTACAGGTTCCGGAAAGACCGAGTTCTTGCTCGGCCTAGTTGCCAATGCGCTGGTGCAAAACACTGGCTTTATCTACACGGATGGGAAGGGCGATCCCAAGCTGCAAAAAGAGATCTTCAGGCTCGCACGGTTCTTCGCGCGTGAATGCGACATCCTGCTCATCAACTTCATCACGTCAGGGCGCGACTTCGTAGAAAAGCAGGCCGATAAGGTCACGAACAACATGAACATGATGGGCAACAACTCATCAGGCATGTTGATCGAACTGATTGTTGCGCTTCTGGATGATTCCGGTGGTGGCGGTGATATGTGGAAGGGGCGCGCGATTAGCTTCGTTGCGGCGCTCACGCGGCCGCTTGTCTACATGCGCGACAAGGGCTTCATCAATCTCTCGCCGGAAGAGTACCTGAGCTACTTCGAGTTGAACGTTATCGAAGAGCTGGTGTGGGAGCATGGCGGCAAATACGGTGAGCTCTTTGACACCATCGTGGCACCTCTGCGCTCGTATCTTCTGACGCTCCCGGGCTATCAAAAAGCAAAGGCCAAAAAGCAGGAAACCAAGACGCTGGAGCAACATGGGTTCATAGTCATGCAGTTGACCCGCACCTTCAACGACTTGACCTTCAACTACGGGCACATTTTCAAGACGAAGAGGGGGGATGTTGACTTCTTCGATGTTGTGGTCAATCGCCGACTGCTTGGTGCCCTTTTGCCTGCACTGGAGCGTGCGCCTGACTCCATGCGAATGCTCGGAAAGCTGATTGTCGGGTCTATCAAGCAGATGATGGCAGGCTGCTTGGGCAACCGTGTTGAAGGCCAGGTCCGCGAGATCATTGACAGCAGGCCAACAAATGCGCCAGTGCCCTTCTACTGCATCCTGGACGAATACGGCTACTACGCAGTTATTGGGTTTGCCGTTGCTCCGGCGCAAGCGCGCTCCCTTGGATTCGCCGTTGTGTTCGCTGCACAGGACTTCTCGTCGTTGAAGAAGTCATCAGCTGAAGAGGCGGACGCGACGTGGGAGAACACGAACATCCGAGCAGTCGGCAGGCTTACCTCGGGGCTGAAGTCCGAAACTTGGGACCGCATTGTGGGCGCAGCTGGCGAATCGGATGAAGCAAGGGTCTCGTCCTATGAGCGCAAGACTGACGGGCTCGCCGAGCGATTCCAGCAGCAGGACAACGTGACAGTGGAGCGCAGGGGCCGTCTGGACTATGACGACCTGGCGCAACAGGAGAACGGCGAGTTCACGTTTCTCATCGGCAAGAAGGAAGATGGTGGCAAGCGCGGCGGAGTCCGGGTAATTCGGGGGATGGGCTTCTATACGGCCAGCGACAATCCGCGCGAGATGCGGATCAACGATTTCATCCCCATCGAGCCGCCGGAGCCTTCGGAGCTTCCTATGGCCCGCGCAAACCAGGCCATGGTGATTCGGTCCTTGGTAGAAGGATCATTCGTGGCCAGCGTCCGAAGCTGCATCAAGGCGGACCACGTGCTCACATCGCTCGCTTCCGCGTTGGCCCATAACTATGATAGCGACCAGCCCAAGCTGAGCCGCCGCGACGCCATATGCGCCGCCCTCGGCATTTTCTTGGACGGCAGCGCTGCGGCAGAGCAGGGCACGCCTGATACCAAGTCGGGTTCCACCGCAGGGGGGCTCAAAAACGCCCTTGTGGCACCTACAACAGTTCCACCGTCGAACGGCAACACGCCGCCCACGGAGTCCACTACGCCCGAACCCACCGCTGCAATTGTCAGCGCAGTGACGCGCGCCCTCATGAGCGTCGCTACCCAGCCAAGTGGTGCCATAGACGATATCGCCGACGTAAACACAGGCGATGATGAACAGGCAGCCGCCTACTCAGGCGCACAGGCGCTTGGCCAAGCCTCTGATGAAGACGAAATAAGCATTGACGGTGCGCTTGTAACAACGAACCTGATGCTGACCGGTCAGGACCATAGATCGTTCCGGGAACGTGCCCTACCCATCCTCAGGCGACATCTGATGGAGCTCGATATCGCCGAGGATTCTGACTGGATGGAAGACCCGCTCTCGGTGGCCGACCGCGACGCGATGCTGGAGATGGAGGTTGTCGCGCGCGGTGAGGCATTCGACAGCCTGGAAGAGCGCTGGGCGGCTGAAGACCGCATATCCGCAGCCCAGACCGCGATCTCTGAGCAGACGACCTATATCCATCCCCCAGAGCCCAGTCCCGTGACGATTGACCAGGCGCAGTTGAATCTGGACGACCTAGCATCCCAAGCCCAACGCATCGTGAAAAGCGACTTTAAGTAGGGTTATTTCTTCTCCACTCAGAAATTGACCATCACCTATTTTTGACAGATAATCAGATTTATCTTTTTTGATGGGCGATGGTGTTCGCGTGGGCATTTTGCATAGACCGAGAAAAGCGGCGAAATTCGTCTTCGTGGACATGCCCCTTGGCGTGCTTGGCCTGTCGCAGTTGCGCTTGGGCAACCGGCTCATTCGGGACTTGTGGGCCTCCCTGAGGAATGTCACGTGCCCACAGTGCAAACACGGCGTACTGATCCGCCATAGCCATGAGCGCGACTCCGCTGCGGACGTTTCCGACGTGCGTTATCCCTGGGCGTGTACCCACTGCGATTTTTTACTTCTTGAGGTCGCGGACAAGCAGGCAGTAAGAGACACGGTGCGCTCTATGCGCAATCAGGAAGCTGTCGAGGCGCTGGGTGATCTGGAGTTTTCCGCGCGACAAAAGCGCGTGCGCCAGTATGCGATCCACTCACGCATCTTTTTTGTCCTGAGCGTCGCGGCGTTTGGTGGATTTCTCTATCGCTTGGCGACCGGCGCGAGCTTAGTCTACGCAGCGAACTTAGCGTCCTTGGGCCTGGCGTGCGGCGCGGTGGCACTCAAGGCCAGCTATCGAGCCTGGCAGGTCGAGACTGGCACCCTCTTTGTTGAGGGTGCGTTCCTGCGCTTTCTCCGAAATGAGCGGTGGTTCCGATGAGGATGTCCGTTGGCCCTACTGCCGTCGCAGCGCTCCTGGCCCTGGCTTGCGGTTACACGCATGCCACCCCTTCGGACGGTGCGCCGCAGGACGGCATCCAAAATACAAAAAATCGATCGTACGCTCAAATTTCCGATTACGGGTATCGCCCGGCCACCATCGAGTGCGTTATCGCTGCTGCGCAGCGCCAGAACGTCCCAGCAAATGTATTGCTGGGAATTGCCAGCATCGAGATGGGAGCCAATGGCGACCGAATAGGGAACTCGAACAAGTCACTTGACTTGGGCCACTTCGGGATCAACACCGTTCATTTCAGACCAGGCGGGCTTCTCGCCAACGCGGGAATTCGTCCTGAGGACGTGGCAAGTCGCGGTTGCTACAACGCCGAAGTCGCGGCCTGGTTGCTTGCAAGGTGTCTGCGCGAGCAGCGGGGCGCCGACTTCTGGGTGTGGGCAGCGAACTATCACTCTGCAACCCCCAAATTCAATGCTGCCTATCGGCAGAAATTGATCCGGTTCTCCGCACAGTGGGGCCGGTGGCTGCAATACAGATACCCGCAGGTATCTATCTACCAACCTCACCCTTTAGGGGACCAGCAATGAGTCGCATCAACAATATGTTCGACCTGACGGGCTTCGTCGGGGCCGATCCGGAAATTCGCTACAACTCGAACACTGGCAAGCCGATCGTCCTCGTCTCTCTCGGCGTGGACGGTTCGTACAAGAAGCCTGACACCAAGGAACTGGTCGAGCACACCGACTGGATTGACTTGACCGTCTACCGGGAAGGGCTGGCTGGCGTTTTCGAGCAATACGTCAAGAAGAGCTCGGAAATCCATGTGCGTGGCTATCTGCGCAAGCAGGTCTGGGAATCCCGCGATCGTGTCAATGAAGATGGCACCCCGAAGCGCGAAAGCCGCATTCAGCCGGTCGTGACCGAAGTTCGCTTGTTACGCCGTCCGAAGGACAGCACGGGCGCCGCGCCTGGCCCGGATTTGGCGGGCGCCAATGCCGCTGCTGCTGCCGCGAGCATCCCCTCGGATCTGGATGACGACATCCCGTTCTAGCGGGCACTGGCCCAGGGGGCAACCCCTGGGCGCGTTTTGATTACCCGCCCCGGATGGGGCTCTCAACCCGAGCATGCAACTGGTTATGAGAAAACCCTACTTTCTGCTGTCGATTCTGGCCGTGATCACCCAAGCGCACGCGGGCCTGGTGATCGAGCCGGAACCCATGGCAGCGCCTATTCCATACACCCCAGTCGCTCCGGTCGCTGCCCCCGCCCTTTACCCGCCTGCCGCACCCATTGCCCCCTATCAGGCCGCTCCTACCGCGCCTGCGCCAGTGGCCGCGCCATCTGCCCCTCCGCTTGCCGCCGCGACACCAGCCCCGGGCAGTCTCCAACAATTTCTGGCGCAGCCGGTCATGTCGCAAGCTGCGCCCGGCGCAGCTCAGTCCGACGGCAGTAGCGATCAAGCGCGCAAGCTGTTGGCCGAGGATGCCACCAAAATCATCAAGCAGGCGCCTGCCCAAGCGGCAGGCGCAACCAACAAGCCGCTTGCCGACAAGACCAGCAAACCAGAGGCTCCGAAGTCCAACGGAAAGCCGTCAGCACCTTCACCTGAGCCTGTGAAAGCTGAGGAAACCAAGGCAGTGGCGGCGGAGCAAAAGAGCGACGTTGTAGAAGTGAAGCCTACCGCCGATGCGGAACCCTTGCCGTCATGGATTGCTAACGCAGGCACCACGCTACGCCAGACGGTTCAAGACTGGTCTCACCGCGAAGGTTGGGATGTCCGCTGGGAGGCCGAACTGCTGGACTATCCCATTGAGGAACGCTTCACGATGGTCGGCAAATATCTCGATGTCATCACGCGCACGTTCGAGCTCTACAAGGACGCCAAGCGTCCCTTCAAAGTTGAAATCTATCCCTCCCAGAAGCTCGTCGTCGTGAAGGAGAAGAAGTAATGCGCCGCGCCATACTAACCCTGATCACTCTCGCGACGCTTGCTGGATGCGGATCGTTTGATCGCACGAAGGAAACGCTGCAAAAGAACGATACGACCGCACAGACCGTTACGGACGATTTGCGGGGATCGCGCTCACAACGCCCCGAGACCGTGAGCGTCATGGAACAGCCATGGGTGTCGCGCACGCCCGTGCCTGTCACTGTCGAAAAGAAGCTACCCGCAGCACTGCGCTGCAACGTGACTTTCGCACCTATCCAGCCGGTGTCGATCTACGAGTTCGGGCAGACGATCACGAGCCTATGCGGTGTGCCCGTTCGCATCACGAAAGACGCGGTGGATTATCTAAGCGGTGCCAGCGCCAATACCGCCTACACCGAGCTTGCCTCATCAGCGCTGCCTCCATTGCCGCCGTTGCCGCCCGGCATGGCGCCTGGCATGCCGCAAGGGGGCAATGGTCGCGGACAGAATCAGATTACGCCGCAGATGCGAGGCAATGCCGCCGATCTGGGCCAGATGGGGCTTGTCGCCAATATCAAATGGCAAGGCAAGCCCGTCGGTGGACTTCTCGATGTGGTGACCTCACGGCTGGGTCTTTCCTGGCGCTATGCGGACGGGATCATCAGCGTCTATTACCTCGATACGCGCGTGTTCCGGATCACCGCGATCCCGAGCAAGACCTCGATGAAGACCAACGTGGCTTCCGGAAACCAACTGAGCAGTTCCGGCAGCACCGGCGGATCTTCTTCAGGTTCGGGATCGAGCAGCGCGGTCGAAATCTCGGGTGGTAGCACCCAAAACACCGAGGTGGCGATCACCACCAATATCGCAGGGGACATCGAGAAAACCCTGAAGAGCATGCTCACGCCTCAGGGCAAATTGTCGGTGTCCTTTTCTACTGGCTCCGTGGCTGTCACGGATACGCCGGAGGTGCTGGATCGCATCGATACATACCTGAAAGCCGAAAACGCTTCGCTACGGCGGATGGTGCGGATCAATGTGGACATTATGGTTGTGACGCTGGATTCCAGCGATCGCTTCGGCATTGACTGGAACGTTGTCTACAAGCAGATCACCGGCAAATACGGCGCTGGGCTTGTAAGCAACATGACCCCTGCGGCGGACTCTGTGGTCGGAAACGTCGGCGTTCTGGATACCGCAAACAGCTCGTTCTCCGGGACCAAACTACTGTTTGAAGCCCTCTCCAAGCAGGGCTCCGTATCGGTAGTCACAACGCCTACCATCAACACATTGAATTTGCAGCCAGCGCCTTTGCAGATCGCCGAACAGCAGGGGTACGTCAAAAACAGCAGCACGACGCTCGCATCCAACGTGGGCGCGGTCAGTTCGTTGGAGCTGGGCACGGTGACGACTGGCTTCAACGCCAATGTGCTGCCGTTTGTAATCGACTCAGACAATCTCATCCTTCAATTCAGTGCGTCCATATCGCCGCGCGCCAAGCTCCGACCTGTCAGCAACGGCCAGGTTACCGCCGAGGCGCCGGAGACCAGCTCGCGTACATTCTCCCAGCAAGTCGCATTACGCTCAGGCCAGACGGTTGTCCTTTCAGGCTATGAGCAGTCAAGCGATACCGGCAACAGGACAGGGGTAGGCGATCCGGGTTTCATGGCTCTTGGTGGCGGGTTTGATCGGTCCACGACGCGCGAAGTACTGGTGATCGTGCTCACGCCGGTCATCGCCGAGCCCGCGCCCACGATGGCTTCGTCAGCCGGGGGTGTCTGATGTCGCGGCACGACACGCTTGATGCGGAGCCGAATGACAAGGGTGGGGTGACCGTCCTTTCCATCAATGGCCGGAAATTCGTGGTCGGGCTTCGCTGGCAGGCATTGAAGAGCTCGGTTAACTTCATGCGTGAAGCGCGCCTGTTCGGCAAGGAACACGGCATGGATATCGTCGTGATCCGTGAAGGCCTGATCATTCAAGGAGGGTTTGTCTCCAAGAAATCAGGCGTCACGAAGGAGATGTATAGCGCTGCCTCAGTGTTGACCGACGTACTTGGACAATCCTGGCTATCCGTCTTCCAATTGGCCGAGGATCTGTTTTATCTAGTCGCTGCGGATAAGAATGCGGTCATCCCGGACAGTGACTTCATTGGCACCGAAGCGAGAGTACGTCAGCGAATGATGGAGTTGAACTCCATGTTCGAGTGGTCCGACGATCAGATAATTGCGCCTGAGTCGTGGTCCTTTGCCGGTACCGAAAAGAAACTTGAGTCCCTTCTTACACCACAGAACGCCAAAAAGAAACACAAGCTCAAGCAGCTCACCTTTGGGCTATCGAAAAGGGAATGGCTTCGCATCGGCGGACTCGTCGCGGTGGCCGGTGCG
Source organism: Bordetella flabilis (assembly GCF_001676725.1). Classification (NCBI taxonomy): domain Bacteria; kingdom Pseudomonadati; phylum Pseudomonadota; class Betaproteobacteria; order Burkholderiales; family Alcaligenaceae; genus Bordetella; species Bordetella flabilis. Next base: position 15,698 of record NZ_CP016173.1, on the reverse strand, counting down.
GTAGGCGTCGGCGCATGGACCTACTATCAAATGGCCGCGCGCGCCGAGCGCGAGCGAATCCGACAGGCGCAGGAAGCGCACCGGGCAGAGCTCGCGCGGCTTGACGCTGAACAACGGCGCCTCATCGCATCGACCTCGCTGACCAGGCCGTGGACGCTCAAGCCCCGGTCAAGTCAGATGTTGCACCTATGCCAAGAAGCCATCTACAGCTTACCTATTTCGATTGGCGGCTGGGCTTTCGAGAAAGCGACTTGCAAACCTTCGATGCTCGATGCCACATACGAGCGCAAGACTGGAGCCTCCAACGTCGATTACTTGACGGAGTTTTCGCGCGTGTTCCCGACAGGCGATGTCAAGACGCTCATCAACAACGACAACACTGCCACGTTCTCCCTGGCCATGAACATGTCTCCGGGTGGTGACGAGCTCAACCAGATGCGTAAGAACGTCCGCGACGTGTTCGTGTCGCACTTTCAGCGCATTGATCTCCCGTTCAAGGTCGATGCGAAGGAGTCTGAGCTGATCGTTCCTGAGTTTCTTCCAAACGGTGCCCCCTGGCCGAAGAATGCAGCACCTCCGGCCCCGACGTGGAATACCTATGCGTTCGTCTTCGAGAGCGCTGACATCCCTTCAAACATCTTGAGCGGGCTTCCCGAAGACGGAATTCGGGTAGCGATCATTGAAGCGCAATTCAAGGAGGAATCTGCCTCCTTTTCATGGAAAACGGTAGGAGAACTATATGGTCTGCGATAGCGCCTTTATACGGCTTGTTGTGTTGTCCTTGGCACTAGGCGTGATCTTCCCGGCCCAAGGCGAAGAACGAGCGCCCGCCAAGGGCGAACCGCAACTGGCACTGGCACATCCTGCCATCAACGTGCCGAAACCTACTTCTGACTCGCCGGGCCTCCAAATCACACCGCAAGCTCAGGGGGCGACCGTCGGAATGCTGGGGCGCCTATACGAACAGCGACTGCTTATCAAGGCTCAGGTGGAAGTGATGAACGCCCAGGCTCAATTGAAAAGCAGGGGAGTTACTACGGCCAAGATCGAAGAGTCGTATGCACCAACGGTGAAGATGGTCCAAGGTGTAGGAAACAGTCTGTACGCCACCTTTCTCTATCCAGGCAACATGACCATGGATGCGCGTGAGGGCGATGTGATATCTGGAGGGTACAAGGTCGAGTCGATCAGCGTTAACCAGGTCGTTCTATCCAAAGAAGGGGAACGGATTCGCCTCGGCTTCTCCGCGAGTCCTCCTACGCCATTGCCATCGCTGGAGTCCTCGGGATATGCCGTGCCGCCCATGCCCGGCCGGATGGTTGGCAATCAAGGCTTCTGAAAGGGCAGCGAAATGAGCAACGAGATCCACCCCAAACCCCACGCCACGTATTTGCATAAGGCAGATCTGCGGCAGAAGCTCGTGTTTGCTGATGATGAGTGCATTTACATCAACAGCGTACATAAACGAGACATCGACGTTCAAGGCGAGATCGCTGATATCCGGCGCTGGGTTGGGCATGACCGCGTGCGGATGGAGTTCGTCTTTCTCACCAAGATCGAAGCGATCTATGCGGGCAACCCCGGGCTTGCAATCGAGGCCGTCGGTCAACAGGACTCGCATACGAATCGCCAGGAATACCTCATTCGCCTCATGCGCAATGCCATGTTGAAAGGGGCGAGCGACATCCACATGGTGGTGGCTCACAGCAAAGCGAAAATTCAATTCCGCATTCATGGAGAGCTGCACACTGAAAGTGAAGTGTCGGCAGAAGAGGGGCTGTACATGATGAGCGCCCTCTACAACTCCATGATCGACTCTTCGAGTGATCCCAATTTTGACGAGAACCGAAGGCAGCAGGGGAGGCTGAGAAAAGAGTACGCGGACAAAGCGGGGATTTGGTCGGGACGGCTTGCGACCACTCCTGCTGAAAGTGGCGTGGCGATGGCATTGCGCCTGCTCTATAAGCGACGTACGGGTAGACCGTCCACCGCTGAGCTGGGCTACCTACCGGAACAAGTCGAAAGACTTAACGAGACTAAGCGGCGGGGAACGGGAATCTGCGTCCTCTCCGGTGGTACCGGCTCAGGAAAATCCACTACCTTGGAAGTTTTGCTGTCGGAGTACAGCGAAGATGTCGGCGGGAAACACCGTGTGCTGACCATCGAGCACCCCGTTGAATTTCCAATCTCCGGGGCAGTGCAGACGCCAATCATCGACAAGAACGGCTTGGACGACGACGGCGTTGCTGCCGAGTTCGCAAATGCCATCACGCATAGCATGCGGTTGGATCCCGACATCATGATGGTCGGCGAGGTGAGAAGCATCGGTAGCGCCCGCGCGGCATTCGCCGCCGCGATGACGGGGCACGGTATGTACACGACCATCCACGCCAATGACTGGCTTACCGTGTTTGACCGCCTACGTGATCTCGGCATCACGGACAGCTTGCTATATGACCCCACCCTTATACGGTGCATCGTCAATCAGTCGCTCGCTCGCACTATTTGCCCGCACTGTCGTCTCAAGTTCACAGAACACGGCGGCAAGTTGCAGAAAGACCTGCGAGAGCGCGTGGAAAAGTACTGCACGCCTGAAACGGTCTGGCTCCGTGGCCCTGGATGCAGCTCATGCCTAGATGGCATCGATGGGCGGACGGTGATCGCTGAGGTGGCAACCCCAACGCGCGCGCTGATGGAGGCCTATAAGGTCAGCAAGTTCGCCGCGTACGACTACTGGAAGCAGCACGGCGGCATTACGAAGTGTGCGCATCTGCTCCGTCGGATCAACGAGGGCCGCATCTGTCCAGAGACTGGGGAGCTCGATGTATGCCTGTTGGATACCGACGAACTCCTGGTGGCATAAAGGAAAATGCAATGTGGAAGCTTAGGAACAAGCACGGGTCTCCGAATGGAGAGTTGGCCGTCGGCTCCAGAGCAGGAACGCTATCGAACAACCAACGCATACGTTTATACAACCAGCTCTACATACACCTGAAGAATGGCAACAAGCTCGATGTCGCACTGACGGATATGTACGAGATCTACAGCGACGACGGGAAAAAGCCGCGTGACAAGGTAGCTCTCATGATGAGAGACATCTTGGCTGGAATGGATAACGGCATTTCATTCGCCAACTCGATGGCTCCTTACATCCCCGAGGGCGAGTATTTCCTCATATCTGCTGGTGAAAAGTCTTCCTACCTAAAGGAGGCAATGGTTCAGGCAAGCCGCTTCATCAAAGCCAAGCAGCGCATCGGCGCGTCGATGCGCAAGGCCTTCGTCTACAACATATTTCTATCGATCATGATGGTGGCCGTCCTGATCGTCTCCGCGTACTACCTGATTCCGCAGTCAATGGTCATGATTAAGCCTGCGCAGTTGACGGGATTCGCGTACGGGCTTTATGCGATGTCGCAGTTCGTTGTGAACTACGGAATCTATACCGTGGTTTTGATCATCGGCTTCATCTTCCTTGTTCGCTGGTCGCAGCCGAATTACACCGGCCGTCATCGGATCTTGCTGGATCATGTTTGGCCGTTCTCTCTTTACCGAACGGTGAACGGTGCAACCTTCCTCATCTCTCTGTCGTCGCTGATGCAGGCCAATGTTCAAACAGGCGATGCATTGAAAGAGCTCGCAGAACATGCCAGCCCCTACATCCGGCAACGAATCCTAGCGGCGCGGTCAGGTCTACACCATGGCGAAGGACTTGGCGATGCGCTTCACGTTAGCGGCTACAAGTTTCCGGATCCGGAGGCGATCAGACACCTGCGAATTCTCGGCGCAAAGTCCGGTGTAGAAACCGCCATCGCGCAGTTTGCGGATGACTGGCTCGAAGAGACGATCAAGAACGTCGAGAACATGGCCGAGGTCGTACGAAACGTCGGGATGATCATGCTTTTTTCGGTGGCAGGTGTTGTTGTGAGCGGCACGGCCTTGATTCAACGCGCATCGCAAAGTGCGATGGGCATCATGTAAACCCTTTTCCAAGCGCAGGAGCAAACTATGCAATCCGCTATCAAGATAAACGCCCTATCTTCCATCTCCAAGCGGCGCCGTGCTCGGGGATCTTTCATCACCGAATTCATGGGTACGTGGGGGCTGTATGCTCTGATAGGTGCCCTTGCCCTCGCTGCCATCGGCACCGCCTACATCATTTTCTGGGGCACGTCCGAAACGGAGAACGTCAGCCGTCTGTATTCCGGCGTGATGCCTCTGAAGAGCGCGCGCGGCGGCTATGGGCCCGAAGGTACCGACCTAGTGCCTGTGCTTGTGTCTACGGATGTGGTTCCGCGCAACATGAACGTCACGGGCACTGGCGCCTCTGCGCAGATCCGCAATAACTGGGGTGGCACTGTTACGGTGGTCTCCGCTGACGGCGGGCAGAAATTTACTATCTCGCTCGGCTCGGTCCCTTCGACGCAGTGTCCGAAGATGGTTCAAACGCTGTCCAACTCCGGTTCATTTTCTGCCATCACTGTGGGCTCAACCGCGATCACGGACATCCCCACGACGATTGCTGAGGCGTCGGCAGCATGCGGCACGGGCGGCGCGGTGGACATTGCCTTGACGAGCCAAAACTAACATCATGTCCGGCGCCAATCATCTGGACGGGTTGCTATTCTCAGGGGCATCGGCATTGGCGATCGCTTGGGTTGCCATGCTCGCCCCTTGGCTTGCGCGTTCGGCGGGCGCACGCCTACGCTCTGCACTTGCCCGAGACATCCAGGCGACGCGCGATGCGTCAGTCGATGAACTCATGCCTGGAGTGCTGTCGGCGAGAGCTCGCCGAGTCGCGGTACCCGTGCTTGGTGGCTTTTGGATCATGGCATTCGTAATGCTTTGGCTACGCGTTGGTATTTCATCGCCAACAGCATGGGCCTATTCCGTATTCATTGGGGCACTCCTTCTTCTTAGTCTCATCGACCTCGATACCCAGCTCCTTCCCAGCTCACTGGTGGGAAGCGTTCTGTGGGCTGGGATCTTCGCGTCTGCGTGTGAAATCGTGCCCCTTCCGGTTGAAAGAGCCATCTTCGGCGCCGCCGCTGGTTGGACCCTATTCTCCATCCCCAACTGGCTGCTTGCCGTGTCGCGAACAGGTGACCAGGTGGCCGTGGGGGAAGGGGATGTATCGCTGATCGCGGCGTGTGGCACATGGCTGGGCCCACAGCCTGTAATCATCGCCGGTTGTATTGCTGTTGTCGGTGCCCTAATCGTCCGCAGCATCATGGCTATGCGAGGTAGCAAGCACGAAGCGTTTGTCTATTTCCCGTTCGGACCCTTCATAAGCTTCGCTGTAATAGTCGTGATGTGCACCAATCCCTTTCATCTTTTCGTAGCGTAATCGTGTCCAGAAGACTGTGTGACATTGACTTCATCGACCTGTACCTGCAAACCGGATCCGCCTTTTTCAAAGGGCTTGCAGGACAAGATGCGTCGATCACCCCAGCCGGGGACGAGTTTCAGACAGAGATAGCCGAATTCAGAACGCTGTCCGAAGAAATGGCCTCAAGGACTGGGCGTCGCGAGTTCTCTTTCATACGCGACGACGTTCTCTATCGCGTCGCTGTTTTCTCTAACCCGCATCAAGGCGTGACGTACGTCATGCGTCAGAAAAAGCGGTGGGAGCGCACGCTCGCTGAATCTGGTCTCAGCTCCGCAACGCAAGAGGCTTTGCTGCATCCCGATCTGAAAGGCGCGGTGTTGGTATTGGGCGAAATGAGCTCTGGAAAGACAAGTACGATTTCCACTGCGATCGAAGCCCGATTGATAAAGCACGGTGGGCTCGCGCTTGTGCTGGAAGATCCAATCGAAACCAGGTTATCTGGCACGATCGGCAAAGGTCTGTCGCTGCAACTCGAAGTGGAAACGTATGCTGATGAACTTGTCCGGGGCATGCGAAGCAACGCGGACCTCTTCATGATCGGAGAGATACGCGACGGGGTCACTGCGGCAGAATTCCTGCAGGCGGGCAGCAACGGTCATCTTCTTTTGGCCTCCGCACATGCCCAGTCGATCGCGCACGGTCTCATCCGAATTCGCAGCCTTATTGGTGGCCCTGCTGCCGACGTAAACGCCATCATGAGCCAAAGCCTCGCGCTGGTCATCTACCAATCTCTGCGCCGCACTCCAAAGTCTAACGGGGAGGGCGTCAACTGTAGGCTTACGTCGGAGACTTTGCTCATATCCGGCGCACCTAATGAAGCCGCAATTCGAGAGAAGATCAACCAGGGAAACTTCAGGGCTTTGGCTGATGAAATCACCGCGCAGAAGAACGCGGTCCGTTGGAGTGGTACCGCGTGATAACTGAGTCCCAATAGGATTGGACGCAATGGCTACGATGAAACTCAAACATGCGGTGACCCGCCTTCGGAAGCTGCGCGCAGCAAAAGGTGGCTTTGCGGTCGAAGCAATCGGCGGCTTGACGCTGATCGCGTTGCTGGTGGGCTTTAGCATGTCCCAAATGACTACCAGCAACGACCAGAAGACAGCGCAGATTGTTGCTATACACCACAAGACAGTGGCGAATGCGGCAGCAATGTATGTCAAGGACCACTATTCGGATTTGCTCGCCGCCGCGCCCAGCGTCGGAAGCACGACAACCATCCCCTTTGCGACTCTGGTGACGAATGGCTATGTGCAGTCGTCTCTCTCACCTACCAACGTTTGGGGCCAGACGCTGAATGTACGGGTCACTCGCAGGAGCGTAGATCCTAAAGCGGTGCAGCTAGATCCCCTGGTGATAGGAGAGGGCGGTCAGGCAGCAAGTCACGAGCTGGCTCGCATGGTATCGCAGTACATCGGCGCAGAAGGGGGCTACACGGTAGCTGCCGGAGACTACTGCGGAACGAGCAAGGTGGCCGTGAGTACCTTGTGCGGCACACGCGGCGTGTGGGAACGTCCTGTTGCCGATTTCGGAGCAGCCGTTCCTGCCGGTCATATCGCAAGCGCCTTGTTTTTCAAGGACAGCATGGCGACAAATGATTATCTGTACCGACACCGTGTGCCTGGGAAGCCTGAGCTCAATACCATGGAGACCTACCTACAGTTGGGTACTGGGGCGAAGGCCGTGGTCGGACAGCCGTGCTATTCCGTTGCTGGCGATGCAAGCAGCCCGCTTCTTCAGAATGGTGCCGTAGCCTCTGCCGCCGATGGGCAATCGCTCTATTGCCGATCGGGTGTCTGGGCGCGGTCGCTGAACGTGACCGGGGACACCATGACCGGGCGGTTGCAGACGACACATAACGACTGGTCGGTCGTCGCGTTGGACCAGAATGGCAATGCGAATGCCGCAAAGCAGTCGGCGGTGGGGAGCCTTTACATCAACGACGCTTACATCAGGTCGGTAGGGATGTGGCTATCGCAAATCAATTTCAACGGATATCCAGGCCCGCAAGGACCGGCTGGACCTCAAGGCCCACCGGGATCGCCAGGCTCCACAGGGCCTCAAGGCCCACCTGGATCCTTCCCAGGGAATACCGGGCCGCACGGTCCCGTCATTTCGGTAGATTACCGTCTAGATCTTAGGTTGTCGCCGTATTTCTGCTACTACCAGACGTTCTCGGACGGAACCATCGTCGCTATCCGCTGCGACGTGCCCCCCAATGATAATGGCGCCGGGTAAAACACAATGGGATGTTCCAAAGCGCACGCCATACTGCACCTCTAAACGAGGAATTGTCCTCTCCGATTTTCGGATCCAAAAATGTATTTCTTGTCATACGTTCTCGCGGCACTGCTGGTGATGGGCGGTACTACGGCAACCATACTGGCAGAATCGCAATCTTCGGCTCAAGCCTCCTCGCAGGAGGTTTCCGCAGCGAGCATGCGCGTTATGGCTGGAATAGCGCAGTCGTTCATGGCAGCGCATTCCGCGAAGGAAGGCGAGATATCGGCGTCCGAGCTGGCTCCTTACACGCCCTCGTGGTTCCTGGGAGATTCACGAGTGAGGGTCATAGGACACAGCGGACGTGCGTACGTGTTTATCGCGCCTGAAAATGGAAACCGCATATCCGTCGATGACGTGATTGCAGGAGGCGATGCGCCCGCCACACTGGGCATTGCCTCGGCAGGAAAACTTATGGGTTCCCTGTCGGGCACTGTTCTGCTGGACATCCCAGCTGCAATTCCCGACGGTTCGTTGGTTTACGTGATGTGAGATAGAAGATTTCTGGTGCACATATCTAAGCTGGACACCATGTTGACGAACCACAAGGCAAGCGAGCTCCTGTCTCCAGATAGGAGGCAATTTCTGTTGAAGGCCTCCGTTCTTGGAGGGGCCACGGCAGCAGGCCTCCTGTTCCCCCCTGGCGTTCTGGCTAACGACTTCTGGCAACGCCCCAGGACGCTCTATCTCCGCCGCGCCGGTACCGACGAGCTCATTCGAGAAACATACTGGGCGGATGGGTCGATTGTGGGCCCAGGCTACCGGCGTGTATGCCATCTTCTACGCGATGTGAAAGCAGGCGTTGCCACGGACATGAGTCCTCGGCTTTTGGATATCCTTGCCGGCATACAGGGCTGGTTCCGCTCCTACAAGCAAGACCGCCTGATTGTGGTGACATCGGGTCTACGCACGGAGACCACGAACGCCAATACGGAAGGCGCTGTGAAGAACAGCAGACATAAGACGGGTGGCGCGGCCGACATCACCATTCCGGACGTGCCAGCCGACTATCTGGCTAAACTCGGCCTGTATCTCCAGGGCGGGGGAGTTGGTTGGTATCCAAATCGCCACTTCGTGCACGTGGACGATTGGAGGCAACGATTCTGGAAAGGGTGAATGACATTTGAACTGTGGCGAACGTTCAACAGTTCCAAGATGCAAATGTCAAAGGCCGCGAAAGCGGCCTTTTTGATTTGGTGTGCCCGCTGCGTCAAGCGCCAGGACAAGGCACCTCGGCATGAACCACCGGCGTATTGCTTTCGCTCCGGTCAGGCGCGTAGATGTCCCGATAGCATTGGGCGCCGCGTCTGTACACCACTTCGCCGCCGACAACAACGCGACGACTTCCCACGGTGCACGGTCCGCTACTTTGAACTCCTTCGCGTTCGTTGACCGTGCATCTGGCCACAATCGCATCGTCCCGATAGACACGACTGTCGCGCAGCACCTCCGTAGTGGTTTGGGGCGCGGCGCAGCCGCTTAAAAGCATTGCCGCGCCGAGAAAAGCGGATACGGTAAACACACCGTCCTGTGACGTTCTCATACCTGGTCCGGTCCTATTGATAGTTCTATCCAACGTGATAGTGAGTTGTAGGGCCCGCAACGGCACTTTCCTAGGCGGGGAAGGACTCACCATCGACACACGGCCAAAAGCCCTACAGCGCTCGAAATAACGGCCCTGCGTCGCCATACAACGCGTCATGGCAGGCCTGGTTCATCCACACCATCTCTGTTCGTTTGCCGCTTCCCCGACCAGCAGCAATAACGCTTTGCGTCGAATACGCGGGCCAGGCTGACAGCATCTCGCGATAAACAGGCGAGTCATAGCCAGACAAAACCACCATGCCTTGTAGGGCTTTCAGGCAGTCCAGCAGGCGTACGTGTTCGGTGTCGGTCATCTCGTACCGATAGTAGCGGCTCAATCCATGCATTTGCCGTGTCGAAAGCAAATATGGCGGGTCCACATAGTGCAGCGTTGTCGGCGCGTCGTGCATTGTCATGACATCCAGCGCATCCAGATTTTCGATAAGGACATTGGTGAATCGGTTTCCTACTGCCGACAATGACTCGGGGTACCGAGACCAAAGACTCCATGCAGTGCCGTATTCCCGCGCTGAGTCCACGCGAAAGCCTGTCTTGCCCTTCGTTGCACCAGCGGATCCAAAGCCCATCTGGGCCTTGATTGCTGTTCTCCTAGCCATTTCCACCGGATCGTCCGTTGGCTCGTATGCCAGGTCGAACTCGACGCGAGCGTAAGGTGTAAGCAGCAAGGCCTCGATAAGCCGCTCCCTCGATGCGGGATCACGCACAACCGAGAAGAAATTGGTTATCTCGCCGTCGATGTCGTTGTACACCTCGGCGTAGCTGCGAGGTTTCTGTAGCAGCACGCCCGCCGCGCCTCCGTAGGGCTCTACGTAGCATTCGTGTTCGGGAAAGAATTGGAGAATCCATGATGCCAGCCGAAATTTGGCGCCATGGTAGCGTATTGCAGGCCTGGATACGTCTGCCACTACGTCCATCATGAACTCGCGAGAAGAGAGGATTTTTCGTGGTCCCGGTAGCGCTCAAGCTGCTGTAGCAGCCTTGACGCGGTGCGCTCGACATCGAACGATGACGCGTGTTGAGGAAGACCGAGTGCCTTGGCAATTCTTTCGATTGCTGCGGACAGCCTGGCCGTCCGGTTGTTGGATTCCCTGAGCATTCCCAAGACCTTTTGGGGGTCTCCGGTGTTAGCCAGCGCCCGCACGAGCAGAAAATTTTCACGCGTGAGATTCACTTCTGGGAAGCGCCATTGGGTGGCCTGGCTCACGTATTCGTCGTCCCGACCCTTGAAATACAGAGCGTGCCCAGCAAGCGGCTTGACGTGGCCGCGCGGGTTCACTTGCAGCAGTCCCCAACCATCTGGGAGCTCGGCAGGATCAATCAGTCCCTCCGGAGCCATGTAGTAGCGCCAGGAGCCGACACCGCCCGCCTTGCGATGATGTTTTCGGGCATCGGCCAGAAAATCTGCCCTTGATACCTTGACCTCGATCAACACGCTTCCGTCAGTGGGCGCATACCCTGTATGGCGAAAGCCTATGGCATCAGGAATCTCGCCGTCGTGTCCGGTCTTGCACTCGCTGACCGCGACTGCGCAACCCGGGCCGCCTGCGGATCGCGCACGTTTGAGCCATCTGACGGCGATCTCGCACAGCGACCTGTGCAGGGTCTTTCCTGACGCCACAGGGTGCTGATTCATCGTGACTTCAGCTTTGCTGAGCGAGTGGGCAGTGCCTGCTCCATCGATGTTCATCGCGCCACCTATGCAAGGGCATGCCTGTCGGACGCGGGTGATATCGCATCGCCATCGGCAGAACTTCGTATGCTTGGGCGGTGCCCTTTCGAATCTGCACGGTGTACAGCAGCGATGCCAGCACGCTCTTTCGCTCGCGCATTGCCTGCATCTCCCGCGCCCTGTGCGGGCGCCTCGGGCGCAGCAGAAACGTCCGGTGCATGTTCGCCGCCCAACGCCTCGACCAGATCTGCAAGCAGTTTCGCGAGCTCGCCGGTCATCAGCGCCATGTCGGAATCGAATCGTTCATCGTCATTCTTCGAGATGGCATCAGGGCTTTCCTTCAACACATCCAAGGGCACGACGCGCTTGATGTCCAGCGTTTCTGTCAGCATGAATGAAACACGGTCGGCCCAGGTCATAGCCAGCCTCGTACATTGCTTGCCGGATTGGGTATGGCGGCGCACGTCTTCGGCGTCAATCGAATGCTTCACGTACCGTATGGCGGCGCGGCTCTCGCCCGACGCACGCAGCTCCGTGTCTTGGTCTATCGTGAAGTGGCTGGGCGCTTCGTCCGAGGCCAGCCAGTCGGTCATAGCGGAAGCGGGTGGCCGTGCTACGTGCAACGTTTCCAGAGGCAGCGGGTCCAGGGTTTTGGCCAGCATGCCGATCACCTCGTCCGCTTTGGCGGCAGCGGCTGCATCGATCACCAGCCACCGATTGACGGGATCAATCCATACCTGGGTGTCGCGGTACAGGCTGAAGGCGCGGGGCAGCAGCTCGTCGGTAACACGCTCCTTCAGCTCTTTCATTTGCTTCCTCCCTGGCTTGTAGCCTTGCTGCTCTTCAAGCTCCTGGGCACGCGCTCGTGTCACCTGATTCACCACGCTATTGGGGAGCAGTTTGGTTTCGGCGCGCAGCACGATCAGAATCTGACCGTTGACGACATGGGCAAGTCTTCCGTTCTCACGAGGCGCAACCCAGCCTAGTTTTTGCATTTCAAGCTCGCTTCCTGGTTGGAACGCCTGCTTAACCAGGTTCGCTTCCAGCTGGTCATTCGTCAGGGTCCATGCAGAAGACAGGCGATAGATCTTGAGATTCTTGAAGAACATAGTCCTCTCGCTCAGGTTGAAGCGGGCAGGGCGCCACGCAGATGCGATGTGGACTATACACCACTATCAACTTCACCCGTCAAAAAAACGAATTTTTTATGTCTAAAAACTTGGTTTTAGGGTTTGAATTTATTTCAGCCGACTGGGAGCCTTCGGGCGGTGGGCGACACGAAGTGTCGTCCATGGCGCGAAGGTTCGACGCGGTGGGGAAGCTGCGAATCGCGCAGCGACTATCCACGGACGCGTAGCGTCGGTGGATAGGCAGCTTATCCACGGCGAGGCGTAGCCTCACTACTAGGAATATAAAAATACTTGGGAAATACTTGGTGGTGGACTGCGGTGCCCAGAAAGGCCTTGTGTCACAGCGCATGTTGGCATTTCATCGCACCGGATTTATTGGTGTTTCATCGCATTTCGCGGTGGAGTTTCATCGTGGACAATATGCGATGAAATACAAACATTCTGTTTATTTTCAATAGCTTATGGTTTGTTGGTATTTCATCGTGGATAAGTTGGATTGCCCACAGCTCTATCCCGGGTGGCCCATAGATCCAGGCCTTTGAACCGCGCTGATTGTGCGTAAAGAAAGAGTGAAAAAGTAGGCGAAAAGTGAGATCTGTGTGTAGACATAGTGACGTTTGGCCGACTCCCTATCTGTCGTCCAACGGGCATGCCAAGAGCGGTGATGTCTGTTCGGGGACGGGTGGTCGCGGCGACGAGGATCCTGTAAAAGGTATCAAGTTTGAGGCTCTTCATCACGGCCCATCGCATGGCACCGGTTCGCAATTTCGCCATCTAGTTGACGGCATCGCGGCCACCATCAAAGAAGTGACCTTAATCCCAGCTCATTGGGTCCGGTAGGGGGGCCGATCCTGATTTAAGCCGCATGCGCGTTGCCCCTTCGGCACGTCGGTTGCTCGGCGGCGGGTTTTCAAGCGAGGATGTGATGGCAGACGACCTGCAGAACCGTGGACCTCAAGACCGGGCTCGGATCAACCTGAACGAGGAATGGGAAGTACGTTATTGGACACGCGAATTGGGCGTGACTGAAGAGGCTCTGCGCTCTGCGCTCTGCGATGCAGAAGGCAGGCTCCAGCAGCGTTCAAAAGGTCCGTGAGGCGTTGCAGGCCTGACGATGGCGCGGCTCCCCGAGTTCGTTAAGCCTCAACTGGCGACGCTTGTGCGGGCGCCGCCCAACGATCCCTGTTACGTTTACGAGATCAAGTACGACGGCTACCGCATGGTCTGCCGCATCGATCGCAAAGCGGTGCGGTTCTTCTCGCGCGACGCCAAGGACTGGACGGCAGAGGTGCAATCGTTGGCGGACGCGATCAGTGCGCTGAAACTTGGCACCGGTTGGTTGGATGGCGAACTTGTCGTGCTTGACGAGAACGGGATACCAGACTTCAACCTCCTGCAGAATATGCGCAGCAGAAAGGTTGCAAGGAACGTCCGTTTTGTCGCCTTTGACATCCCCTTTTGGGGCGGGAAAGACTTACGGGAGTTGCCTTTCATCGAACGCGCTGCCGCCCTCGAAGAGCTGCTTTGCGATCTTCCAGCCAATGGCCCGATCATAAGAAGCAAAGTGGTGGACCTTTCGGACCCTGGTGACGCGGCAGGCCTGCACAAGCAGGCCTGCAAGATGGGCTTGGAAGGTCTTATGGGAAAGCGCAGGGATGCGCCCTATCGGGCGGGGCGCACCAACACCTGGATCAAGCTTCCGTGTCGAAAGAAAGATGAATTCTTGATCATCGGATGGTCTACGGCCGAAGGCTCTCCCAGTGCGTTCGGATCTCTCCTGCTTGGGCAGTATGACGATGCCGGCCAGGTCCATTATGCCGGCAGAGTAGGGTCGGGCCTCGGCGGCAAAACGATTAACCAGCTCTTGAAGCTCCTGAAGCCGTTAGCTGCCGACAAGGCGCCTATCAAGGAGAGAATTCCATCTGCACGTTCGGCAGTCGGGCGTAACGTGACGTTTAACTGGGTGCGGCCCGAGGTCGTAGTTGAAGTTGCCTACAAAGAGCGCACGAAGGGAGGCCACCTGAGACATTCGTCGTTTCTCGGCTTGCGGAAAGACAAAGGTGCCTCTGATGTGTGTCCTGAGAAGTTGGGACGGCCAGCGAAAAGCGCTTGAAGTGCGCTCCCCAGATATCAGGGAGGACAAGCTCGGCTTGACGACCTCAGGGAATCAGCAGCGACCCATCCTTACGTAAAAAAAGCCGCTTGCGCGGCTCCGTATTCGGTGGCCCGCCTTTGAGGCCTACTTCGGCGGCTGGACCAGGGCTATGAGGTCTTTGACTTTGACCGGCTTATTGGCCTCGGGCCTCGCCGCATTGAGCAAGCAAGCCAGTCCCATCATAAGAAATAAGGAAGCGACAAACTCATCTTGGGCGAGAAACCACCTGACGGACGCGATAAAGGTCAGAAGTGCAAGGGTGACGAATAGGTACTTGAGTTTCATCTTCTAGCGCGAGATGGAAGAGATGTGGCTCTTGGATGGGATGAGGGTGAGTTTTTTCGAGTCGGTTGTGACCTTCGCCTCTGGATACACGGCCATGACGCGTCTGAGCTGCGTTTTGAAAGCCGAGATGAAGTTGCGGAGGCCCTGCGCATCGTTGGCATAGTTGGCGCCGAATTGCCATTTGATTTGGTCCCATGAAATGGGAGTGGGGTAGGCAATCGAATTCAGGCGATATGTCAGCCACACGTATATGTCGATGGCTAGAGGGGAGGTGAGCTTGTGAACGACGCGCAAATCGATCGGGACGCTGTGCTCCATGCACTCTTGAAAGAAGATCTCGGAAAGCGTAAGGCGACTTTCCCAGGCTGACTTTTCGTGTGGCTGATGTGGGCTCCATAGCAACATGCCGTCGCGTGTGAGGTCCACGTTCTTCCAGTGAAACTGGGAGTCTGGTGTCCCTGTCAGCGTGATGCGTGATGTGAACAGCCTCACGGCCTGGTCCTTAAGCCGGGTCAGGTCGCCGCGTTCGCCGCCGCCGCTGTTTAAGCCCAGCTTTCGGGCGAACTCGGCTTGCGACCGCCCGAGCTCTATTTCGGGCTTTTCTGTGCGCTTGGCCTCTGTGCACAGGAAGGTAGTGATGATGCGTGGAATCTTGCCGAACGGCAGCCCGATGTCGGGGTCATTCATGATGGTAAGCGCAATGTTGCCGTTCTTGCGTTTGAACACTGCGCTGTTGATGTCGCTATGCGGTAGCGACGCATAGATCATGGCCGTGGCGATAAAACCGAGCTGCCCGTGTTCCGCAGCATTCTTTTTCTCGATCTCAAGTGAGAGCTCAAAGAGGTCAAGTTCCTGCTGGGTTTTTGGCCGTTCGCGCCAATTCACGGGTGGTCGGCCGCGTCGTTTCGCTGGCGAATCCGCCTGGCTGGTCGCGGCGGTACCATGAGGCGCCCCATGTTGCGAACCCATGGCATGTACTGATGCAACAGGGGAAACAGGCACTTCTTCGGAGGGGAAAAGGCCCGGGACTTCAACCGAGTTCGCGGAGGGCCAAATGCCGTTGTTGACCTTCGGAGTGCCGATGCCTCTGGCAACGTTCATTTTCTGAACGAGCTGGATTCCTTCATTCCGCTCGCCGCCCGCATCGACATACCTGTCAACCCATGCGGATTCCTCAATGCTCAGCAT